>JAPLKX010000233.1 GCA_026387845.1 Candidatus Hydrogenedentota bacterium
AAATGATCTGGCCTTTATGACCTATGACCGGAATCACTTGCGGAAACCCGGGATCACTGCGCCTCACTCTTACTTCATTTAGGCGGGTGGCGCGAATGTGCTATAGTTCGCGCAAAATCAGTGTTTTGCGCAGGAGAAGTGGAACGATGCTGGGCGGGTTTGTGTTGATCGAGCCGGATTTTGTCCCGCCGTTGGACCCGGGGTTCCGGCCGGCGGTATTGGCCAACCACGTTTTTTTGAACCAGGTGAAACGATCGGCGGCGGGGGTGCCGCTGGTGCTTGGGCTGGAGCGGGCGGACGGGTCGGTGTCCCGGTTTGAAACCGAGGTGTTCCGCGAAGATCATCCGCGGGCAAAGGCCGATTTGCGGTACGTCGAGAGGGTGGTGAAGTTTCTGTTGTGGCAGCGGGGCGGGTGGAAAGTTTACGTGGGCGGGCCGGGCTTTATCGGCCGGCACATTGCCGAAACGTATTCACCGTCGGGCGAGCGGGCGTTTGACTATCATTTCATGGGCGAAGACGTTTACGAGAAGCCGTTCACGGTGGTGAGTTGCGCGCCGGACGACGTGCCGCCCGAGAAGGAAACCACCCAGCCGCTGGGCAGGCACCTCGACGGGTGCCGGATCGGGTTTGACCTGGGCGCGTCGGACAGAAAGGTTTCGGCCGTAGTCGATGGTCGGGCGGTGTTCACCGAGGAAGTGGTGTGGGAGCCGCGGAAACAGAGCGACCCGGCCTACCACTACAACGAGATCATGGCGGGGCTCAGGATGGCGGCGTCGAAAATGCCGCGGGTGGACGCGATTGGCGGGAGCAGCGCCGGCGTGTATATTAACAACCAGGTAAAAGTGGCGTCGCTGTTTCGCGGGGTGCCCAAGGAACGGTTTGGCGAAGTGAAGGACCTGTTTCTGCGCATCCGCGACGAGTTTAAGGTGCCGCTGGAGGTGGTGAACGATGGCGAGGTGACGGCGCTGGCGGGGTCGATGTCGCTCGAGGACAATGCCGTGCTGGGGATAGCGTTGGGATCGAGCGAGGCGGGTGGGTATGTGACGCCGGACGGCAATATCACGGGCTGGCTGAACGAGTTGGCGTTTGCGCCGATCGATTACAGCATCGAGGCGCCGGTCGACGAGTGGTCGGGCGATCGCGGCGCGGGGGCGTCGTATTTCTCGCAGCAGTGTGTGTTTCGGCTGGCGCCGCGGGCCGGCATCGAGATCCCCAAAGACATCTCCGACGCGGAAAAGCTCAATCTGGCGCAGGAACGGCTCGAGGCGGGCGACGACGGGGCGCGAAAAACTTGGCAGAGCATGGGATATTACGCGGGCTACGGCATCGCCCATTATGCTGACTTCTATAACCTGCGGCACGTGTTGATTTTGGGCCGGTGCACGTCGGGGTCGGGCGGCCGGATTATCCTTGATGGCGCCAACGAAGTGTTGCGTGGAGATTTTGCGGGTCTGGCGGACGACATCAAGATTCAACTGCCCGATGAGAAGAGCCGGCGTGTCGGCCAATCGATTGCGGCAGCCAGCTTGCCGGCCCTGAACAAGTAACTGCGAGACGCAAGCGGAGGATGTGACTATGAAGTTTCGGCTGGATTCGGCAGAACTGTTCATACCCGACGGGGCGCCGATACCGGGGGCGCTCGAGCGAACCACGCACATGGCGGTTGCGGGGCACCAGGACGACCTCGAGATTATGGCGGCCTCGGGCATCCTCGAGTGCTTTCAGCGCGGCGACAAGTGGTTCGCGGGCGTCGTGGTCACCAACGGCAGCGGGTCCCCGCGCGACAACATCTACAAGAATTACACCGACGAGCAGATGCGCCTGGTCCGGCGCAAGGAACAGAAAAAGGCGGCGGTGGTCGGCGAATACTCGGCGCTGGCGTTGCTCGATTATGCCAGCGGGTCGATCAAGAATCCCGCAGACAAAGGGCCGGTCGAAGATTTGGTTGAACTGCTCAGAGCGGCGCGGCCGGAGGTTGTCTACACGCACAACCTTGCCGATAAACACGACACGCACGTGGGCGTGGCCGTCAAGCTGATCGAGGCGGTCCGCAGAATCCCGGCTGGCGAGCGGCCACGCAAACTCTATGGGTGCGAGGTGTGGCGCGACCTCGATTGGATGACGGACGCGGACAAAGTCCCCTTCAACGTTTCGGGCCACGAAAACCTGCAGGCGGCGCTGCTGGGCGTGTTCGACTCGCAGATTGCCGGCGGCAAGCGGTACGACCTCGCCACGATGGGCCGGCGCAAAGCCAACGCGACGTATTTCACAGCTTACGGCACGGATGAAACCACGGGCCTTATTCTGGCGATGGACCTGACGCCGCTGGTGGAGGACGAGAAACTGGATCCGGCCGAGTTTGTGCTGGGTTTCATTGAGCGGTTTAGGAATGAAGTGGCTGAAAAGATAAGAAAGCTAACGGCTTCCTAGCCACAGCTTCCTAGCCGCGGACAGGACGGATAGGACCTATAGGACATATAGGACGTATATTGAGTTTGCTGACTATTGGGCTGGCTGCCATTGCGCCGGCCGGATGCGGCAACCCTGTTGCGCCCGCGCGACCCCGGGGCATCATAACCTTGGCGCCGCACCTCACTGAAACGGTTTTTGCCCTCGGCCAGGGCAGCAGGGTGATCGGCGTCGGCTCATACGACGATTACCCGCTGGAAGTGGCCGCGCTGCCCAAGGTGGGGGGGTACGTCGATCCCGACCTGGAAAAGATCAGTTTGCTGAACCCGGAACTGTTGATCGTGCAGGGGCGCCACCCCAAAATCGCGGAGTACGCCAAGCTCAAAGGGGCGCCGATGCTCAGCGTCAACATGGACAGCCTGGACGGCATCGACAAAGGGATCGCCGAGATTGGGCGGGCGCTGGGCTGCGAGAAGGAAGCGGATGAGTTGCGGGCGCGCATCCGAGGCGAACTGGACGAGGTGCGGGCGTCCGTGGCGGGGCTGCTGCGGCCGAAGGTGCTCATCATTACGATGCGCCACGACCACACGCTCAACTCCCTTTACACGGCGCACGGCGGGTCGTTTGTCTCGGAGTTGGTCGACGTGGCCGGGGGCGACAACATCTACGCGGATGCCGCGACCACATACCCCGAAGCGTCCAAGGAAACCGTTGTGCTGAAAGCGCCCGAGGTTATTCTCGAATTCCATGCGGGCGAGAAAATGGAGGATAGGGAGCGGCAGCGGTTTATCGACGATTGGCGCCAATTGCCGTCGCTGCCGGCGGTTCAAAATGGGCGCGTTTACGTGATCACGGAGCCGCATGCGGTGCGGCCCGGCCCGCGCATCGGCGAAATCGCCCGGTTGCTCGCGGGCCTGCTGCATCCGGACGCGGCGCGCAACATCAAGGCGCCCGCCCCATGACGGCCACGCTCCGAGCGGAGTCGGTAAGTTTTGCTTACGAACCCGGCCGCCCGGTTTTCAAGTCCGTCGACGCGTCGGTATCCGGCGGAGAAACCGTCGGGCTTGTCGGGCCGAACGGGTCCGGGAAAAGCACGCTGCTCAGAGTGATGTGCGGGCTGCTTCGAACTCGGGCGGGCGGCGTGTTGCTGAACGGCAGGCCGCTTTCGTCCTACGGGGGCAGGGACCGTGCGCGGCGCGTGGCGTTCTTGCCGCAGGCGGTGAACCCGGCGTTTGCGCTGAGCGTGTTCGAGGTCGTCTGCCTGGGAAGGTACCCGCACATGGGCGCGTTCGGCGCGTTGGGCCCGCGCGACAAAGAGGCCGCGGAACGGTGCATGCGCGACACCGAAGTCGATCACCTGCGCGGGCGTGATTTCCTCACGCTGTCCGGCGGCGAGCGGCAACGCGTGCTGCTGGCCAGCATCCTGGCGCAGGAGCCGGAGATCTTGCTGCTCGACGAGCCGACTTCCGCGCTCGATATCCACCATCAGATCGAGATTTTTTCGCTGCTCGACCGGCTCGCCCACAACCGGCCCGGCGGGTACGGCATCCTGGTTGTTACGCATGACCTCAACTTGGCCGCCCGATTTTGCGACCGGATTCTGCTGCTCGGGCTCAATCAGTCGATGCTGGCGGAAGGCCCGCATGATTCTGTGCTGACTGAGCCGCTGCTATCGCGCGCATACGGGGCGCCGATCAGGGTCTCGCGACATCCGGAGACGGGCGCCCCGCTGGTTTGGGCGGAAGCGCCCCGGGAGGAGACGGGTGAAAAGGGGGACACCCCCCACAACTGCCGGGGGGCGTCCCAACATGGAGGCGCGCCATGAGAAGGACGCGCAATATGGCCGTAGTGGCCTTGATCATTGCCAGCGTTGCGCTGGTCGTGGTCAGCTTGGTGGGGGGCACGGAGCGGGTCGACCTCGGCCAGGCGTGGCGCGAATGGCGCGAGGGTCTTCCCCCGGCGCAGTCTCCAATGCTGGGCATTATCCTCGACCAACGCCTGCCGCGGACGCTGGCCGCGCTGATCGTGGGTTGCGGGCTGGCACTCGCCGGCGCGGCGTTTCAGGCAATGCTGCGCAACCCGCTCGCCGAGCCGTATACGCTGGGCGTGGCCAGCTTCGGCGCGCTCGGCGCATGGACCGCCACTATTCTGATTGGCGCGTATAGTTTCCCGGCCTATCTGCTGGGCCTGCCGACAATTCAGTTGCTGGCGTTTGTGTTTGCGGAACTGGATATCATCATCGTCTACCAACTCGCGGCGCACCGCGACCGGATCTCGCCGTCGGTCCTGTTACTGGGCGGCATCACGATGGGGATGCTCGCAAACGGCGGCATCCTGTTCATGCGTTACCTGGCCGATCCCAACCGGGTCGTGATGATGGACCGATGGCTGATGGGCGGTGTGGACGTGCTGGGCTACCGGCCCGTGCTCACGCTGCTCGCCGGGGTGGCGCCGTGCGCCGTAATCCTGCTCGCGCAAGCCCCGAAATACGACCAACTCGGGTTTGGCCCGGAACTGGCGGCGGGCCGGGGAGTCAACGTGCGGCTTCTGCAGGCGACGACGTTCGTCGTTGGGTCGCTGATGACGGCGGTGGCGGTTTCCGTGGTGGGTACAATTGCGTTTGTGGGCCTGATAGTCCCGCACATTGTCCGCAGCATTACGGGTTCGCGCCACCGGCTCCTCATGCCGCTCAGCGCGGTTGTGGGCGGGGGTTTTCTCTGTTTTTGTGATATCATAGCGCGCAAGATTTTGCCCGGCGAGACGCCGATCGGCATCGTGACGACGCTGCTGGGCGGCCCATTTTTCCTCTACCTGCTGCTGCGGAGGCGATTCACCGACTGGGATGCCTGACGCGGGAGCGTGGCCGAGAGAAGGGAGTAGAAGATGTACAAGCGGTTCATGTTCAGCCTCCTCGCATCCATTCTGACCATTTTGCTTGCCACCGTCGCCATCGCGGCCGACGCCCCTGCACTGTTGGTCGGCGCCTCGTCGGCATCCGTCAATCCGCCGGTAGGGTCCTTTCTCGGCGGTTACGACCTCAACCGGACGTCCACGGGCGTCCACGATGACCTTTGCGCCAAGGCGGTGGTTGTCAGCGACGGCGTCACATCGGTGGCGCTGGTGGTGGTCGACTCGTTCAGCATCCCGTACGATGTGACGCAGGCCATCCGCTCGGCCGCGGCCGGCCTGATCAAAAACTCAACCCTGCCCCCGCGCCAGGTCATCGTGCAGTCCACTCACAGCCATGCCGCGCCCGATACCATCGGCATATACGGGCCCAACGAGACGACGTGCGGCCGAAGCCCGGAGTATATGAAACAGCTTGTCGAGACGGC
Organism: Candidatus Hydrogenedentota bacterium; assembly: GCA_026387845.1. Classification (GTDB taxonomy): domain Bacteria; phylum Hydrogenedentota; class Hydrogenedentia; order Hydrogenedentales; family SLHB01; genus JAPLKX01. The sequence continues at coordinate 5,745 of JAPLKX010000233.1, forward strand.
CGCGCAGCAGGTCGCCAAAGCGGCCGAGAACATGAAACCGGCCGGCGCTGCGTTCAGCCAGACCCAATGCGCAGGGTGGGCCGTCAACGACAGCGAGCCCGATAAACTCGACAACTCGGTCACCGTTTTGCAGTTCCTCGACAAAGAGGGCAAATCCATCGCCACGCTCACGAATTTCGCATGCCACCCCACGGTTCTCGACGGCGACAACACGCTCACGAGCGCCGACTGGGTCGCGTCATTCTACAAATCGATGTCGGCGAAACTGCCGGGCGAGCACCTGTTTTTGCAGGGTGCAATCGGCTGCTGGATGCAACCCAACACGCCCGAGCGCACATTCGAGTTAGCGCAGAAGTACGGCGAAGACCTCGCATCGAAGACGCTCGCGGCGCTCCAGCACGAGACATCCCTGAGTGACACGCGCGTCCGGTTTGCCAGCAGGGTGTTCAACATGCCCATAGCCAACGACAACTTCAAGGCGATGAGCCTGGCGGGCCTGGTGCCGCGGAATTTTGCCGAGTCCGTCGAAACGGAAGCGGCCTGGTTTGCGATCGGTCCGGCGCAATTTGCCACGCATCTCGGCGAAACCGCCCCCGTTTTCGCCGCACAAACCCGAGAACTCATGGATACCGAACCCAAGTTTATCCTCGGCCTCGGCCTCGACCATCTCGGCTACATCTGCCCGCCCGACTATTTCGTCAACACCGACAAATACCCGTTCGCCAAGTATCTGGTCAGCATGTCGCCGTCGCCCCAGGCTGGGCCGGTCATGATGGAAGCGCTTAAATCGATAGTCCCCTAAGTTGCCTGTATAATATTTGACCAAGAAGGTAATGCGTGCAGACCGTTTCGTGCGAACGGACCGCAACACCTTTGGGGTCAAGGGGGGAAAACCATGACGCTGTTGTACAGTTCGTTTAGGCACGCCAAGGTCTCCGGGCTCTCGTAACGACCATAGCCGGCATACCGCCTCACGATCGACCAGTAAACCCGGTTGTACCCTGTTGCTTCTGCAAACTGCCCCAGCAACTGCCTTTTCCCCTTTTTTCCCGCCCGCCGGTACTGCTCCGCCAGGGCCTTCGTCACCGTTTTTCGCTCGTCCATCGTCAACCTCATGCCCAGCCTCCGTTCTGCAAGTACGGAGGCTGGTATGCCTCGTTTCACCAGGCCAATTTCGAATACTTTTTTCTCATGAGGCAACGAATCTGTCCAACACAAACTATCTCAAAATCACATGCCTCATGCTCTCGACGCTTTGCATGCTGGCGTTCGCCGTGTCCGCGTTCGCGGAAGGCAGCCTCGAAGACCTGCCGCGGCTCAAGCCGTTCAAGGCGGCGCGCCAATCGAGCTTCGACCCCTCCGGCGGCAATGCCGACGGCCGGCAGGATTGGCCCATCCAGCCCGGCGAAACCCGCCAACTGGCCAAGATCGATGGGCCCGGCGCCATCGCCCACATCTGGGTCACGATCTCTTCGCACGACCCGCACCACCTCAAAAACCTTGTGCTCCGCGCGTACTGGGACGGCGAGGAAAACCCCTCGGTCGAGTCGCCCATCGGCGATTTCTTCGGCCTCGGCCACTCCAGGTACTACCAGTACTCGAGCTTCCCGATCCAGATGGGCACGCAGAACGCCTTGAACTGTTTCTGGCGCATGCCGTTTGGCAAGAGCGCACTTGTCACCCTCACCAACGACGGCCCCGAACCCTGCCAAGCCTTCTACTATTACGTCGATTACCAGCAATATGATGCCGCGCCCGAAAACGTCGGCTATTTCCACGCCCAGTACCGCCAGGAGTATCCATGCACGCCCGGACAGAACTACACGTTCGTCGACGCCAAAGGCCGCGGTCACTACGTCGGCGTCAACCTCTCGATCCACAACCGGGCCGACGGCTGGTGGGGTGAAGGCGACGACATGATGTACATCGACGGCGAGGAGAAGCCTTCGATGAATGGGACGGGGTCCGAAGACTACTTCTGCGGGGCGTGGTGCTATGGCCCGGCGTTCAGCAGCAATTTCCTCGGATGCCCGATCCGCGGCGACCACAAACGTAATGAACTGTGGAACGTCTACCGGTATCACATTCTCGACCCGATACCGTTTACGCAGTCGATCCGAGCGACCATCGAACACGGACACGCCAACGACCGCAGCGACGACTTCTCGTCCGTCGGCTATTGGTACCAGACCGAGCCGCATGTCCCGTTCGCCCCGCTGCCGGCCGCAGACAATCGCCTGCCCGCCGAGGTGACGATGTTCACCGAGGAAGGCGCCGAAGAAGCCGAGAAAATGGCCGAAGTCATCAAAAAGCCCGAAGTCACAATCCAAGCCATGGGCGGATACAACGACAAGTGGAGCGACGGCAGCCAACTCTGGTTCCAGCCCAAGGAACCGGCCGTCTACGCCCTGCCCGTCCCGCCCATCCCCGCCGGCGGAGCAGGAACCTATAAGCTCGAGTTGTGGTACACCGCCGCGCCGGACTATGGCCTGTGCGAACTTTGGTTCAACGGCCAGAAAATCGGCGAGTGGGACGGCTACGCCGAAACCGTCGTCCGCCGCAAAGCCGACTTCTCCATCACCGTCAACGAAGGCGAAAATAATTCTTGCGAGTTGCGCGTCACCGGCAAAAATGAAAAATCCACCGGCTACTTCGCCGGCGTCGACTGTTTCCGCGCCGGGCCCGCGTAATCTTTAGTCAAATAATCCGGAGACCCGGCCCAATGCCGATGCCCGTCCGATTCAAAGAGACCGATTTCCCCGGCGTGCTGCTCGTCGAAACCGGCTGCGCCGCCGACGACCGGGGGTTCTTCGCCGAATTGTACTCGCGCCAGATGTGGGCGCAGGCCGGGTTCAGCCACGAGTTCGTCCAGGACAACCTGAGCCTGTCGCGCAGGGGTGTGTTACGCGGCCTCCACTACCAGATCGAGCCGCACGGGATGGGCAAGCTCATCCGCGCTCTCTCGGGCGCCGTCTATGACGTTGGCGTCGACCTGCGCAAAGGCTCGCCCACGTTCGGCAAATGGTTTGGGTGCGAGTTGAACTCCGCCACGCCGCTGGCCCTGTGGCTGCCGCCGGGTTTCGCCCATGGGTTCCTCGCAATCGAGCAAGACACGCTCGTCCACTACAAGTGTACCGAGGTGCACGTACCCGAGGCCGAGCGCGCACTCAATTACGCCGACCCCGCAATCGGCATCCAATGGCCGTTCAAACCCCGCATCGTCTCAACAAAAGACGCCCACGCACCAATGCTCGACCAAGCCGAGTACAACTTTTTTTAAATAGTTAAATAGGGACAGTCACCGTTTATTTTGTCCATCCATGCCTTGCGGTAAGGCAGGCCGCAGGCCCGGTGCAATTAGTTACAAACCGGTAAAATAAACGGTGACTGTCCCTATTTTGTGCTGAAAATCTCTCTGCGCTGGCGTTACGTTGTGACAATGCCCATTTTCATGGAAGCCTGTTCGCCCGGCAGGGGCAGGCGTCTTCGGTGATGTGCGGGATGGTATCGATCAGCAGGCGCTTCACGTTCTCCGCGTTCTGTTCCATCCGCTGTACGATCATCTCCCACGTCACCGGCTCCTCGTCTTCCTTCCAGCAATCGTAATCGGTGGACATGGCAATCGACTGGTAGCAGATCCCCGCTTCCCGTGCGAGGATGACTTCGGGGACCGTCGACATGTTGATGATGTCCGCGCCCCACGCCCTGAACATGTGCGACTCCGCCCGCGTGCTGAACCGCGGCCCTTCGATGGTGATGATCGTGCCCGTCGGATGGTAGTAGAGGCCGACCCGCGCCGCCGACTCGACGAGCAGCCGGCGCAACGGCCCGCAGAACGGGTCCGCCATTGGCGTGTGCATCACCTTGTCGTCGTGAAACGTCAGCGGCCGGTGCCGCGTGTGGTCGATGAACTGGTCGGGAAACACGATGTGGCCCGGCTGGATGTCCTCGCGCAGCGACCCGCACGCCGTCGTCGCCAGCACGTGCGTGCACCCCGCCTTCTTCAGCGCCCAGATGTTCGCACGGAACGGCACACGCGTCGGCATGATCGAGTGGTCCCGCCCGTGCCGCGCCAGAATCCAAACCTCCGCGCCGTTCAACGTCCCGCACGTCAGCGGCGACGACGGTTTCCCGTACGGCGTGTCCATCTCGACCTGCTCGAAATCACGCAACAGTTTCGGATCGTCCAACCCCGACCCGCCAATAATGCCTATCTTCATGCTGTCCCTTATCTTTGCCTACGCTATTGTGGTGCGGGCGTCCCGCCTGCACGTTTTTTCGTCCACCATGTCCACCATGTCCACTGTGTCCACAGGGCCTCACCCGTAGCCTGCCTTGGCCAATTCCGCCCGGCACGTCACGGCGGCGTCTTTAATCTCCGCCAGCAGCGCGTTATTGTCTTTAACCTTATATTCGAAATGCATCGAAACCGGCCCCGAAAAACCCGCCGCCCGCATGATCTTGAATACTTCCGCCGTTTGCACGATGCCTTTGCCGAGCGCCACCCACTCCGGCTTGTTCTTGTTCCAGATAAAGTCCTTCACGGCCATCATCTTGACGTAAGGCGCCATCAGACGCGCGTTGGTTTGCCACGCGCCAAACGCGCCCTCGACCGAGGCGTGCCCCGCGTCGAAATTCGAACCCAGTCGCGGCGAGCCAACCGCCTTGATCATCTCGTAGAGGTCCCAGATGGGCCCGCCCACGTTGCCGTACCCCGAGTGGTTGTGATACCCCAGCGTCAGCCCGTACTCCTCCGCCAGCGCCGTCAACGACCGCAACTGCTCCGTAAACGCCGGCAACTCTTCCGCGGGGTTTTTGTCGCGGTTGTACATCTGCCCGCCGATCCGGACGTACTGTATCCCAAGCTTTTGCGCCATGGACATGATGGGCCGCGCTTCCGGGTCGTCGCCGCTGAACAGGGTGGTCGTGATCATGTAGACCTCGCTGCCAACCCCACGGACCGCCTCGACCGCCCGCGGAAAATCCGTCTCCACCTTCGCCGGCTCGACGTGCCCCCCTTTCCTGACCGTCAGGTCCACGCCGTCCACGCCCAGGTCTCTCGTTGCCTTGGCCAGCGCGTCGTATTCCACGATAAACTGAAGGTGTTTTGAGAAAATGCAGACGGGCGGCGTCTTCGGCGCCGCCGCGGCTTGCGTTTTCGACGCGGCACCCGCAAGCACACCCGCTCCTGCCGCGGATACCGCCATAAACTGGCGCCGATTCAATTCGGGCATGGCTATTCCTCCTGTTCAGGAAAGCGAGTATAGAGGAAGGCCGGGCTTAAAGAAAAGGCGGGGCGGAGGGTCCCAACGGCCTGCGCTTGACTTCCGACGACGTTGGCACGGTACACTGGGGCTTATGGAACCTTTTGCCATTCAGAAGCTTTCGGGGTGGGGGCGCTGGCCGGTCGAGGAATGCCGCGTATACCGGCCCGAAAAGCGCCGCGCAGCCTGCGACATATTGCGCACTTGCGAGGGACCGCTGATTGCCCGCGGGCTTGGCCGAAGTTACGGGGATGCGGCGGTAAACGGCGGCGGGTCCGTTTTGGACTACACGCGGCTGAACCGGATGCTGGCGTTTGACTCCGATACGGGCGTTTTGGAGTGCGAAGCAGGGGTGAGCCTGGCCGAGATTCTGGATGTATTTGTGCCGCGGGGTTTCTTCCTGCCCGTCCTGCCGGGGACGAAGTTCGTCACGGTCGGCGGGGCCATCGCCAACGACATCCACGGCAAGAACCATCACGTGGACGGCACCTTCTCGAGGTACGTGGATCAACTGACGCTGCTGACGCCGGCCGGCGAGACGCTGACCTGCTCGCCAGCGGAAAACAGTGGGGTGTTCTGGGCGACGGCGGGCGGTATTGGGTTGACCGGGCTGATTTTGTCGGCGCGGCTGCGGCTGCGGCCGATCCAGACGGCGTATGTGAAGGCCGATTACGTCCGGGCGTCGAACATCGACGAGGCGCTGGCCGTGATGAACCGGTCCGATGAGCGCTACACGTATTCGGTGGGGTGGGTGGACTGCCTGAGCAAGGGGGCGCGGCTGGGCCGGTCGGTCCTGATGCGGGCGAATCTGGCGGCGCCGGGCGATGTGCCGCACGGCGCGGACCCGTTGCGGCCGCGGAAAAAACGGGCGAAAACCGTGCCGCTGGATTTTCCGGCATTCGTGCTCAACCCACTATCGATCAAAGCGTTCAACTCGCTTCTTTATGCGGTCTATCCGTCGGTTGAAGGCAAGATCGTCGATTTCGACACCTACTTCTGCCCGCTCGATTCGATCGGCCACTGGAACAGGATGTACGGCAAGAACGGGTTCGCACAGTTCCAGGCCACGTTCCCATACAGCGAGCGCGGCGGGCTTGTGGCGCTGCTCGAGTTGATCGGCAAATCGTCGTGCGCGTCGTTTCTGGCGGTGCTCAAACGGATGGGCGCCCAAGGGCCGGGGATGCTGTCGTATCCGTCCGAAGGCTATACGATCACGCTCGATATCCCGATGCGGCGCAATCTCGTCGAGATCCTGCGCAAGATGGAACTGCTCGTGCTCGAGCATGGCGGCCGAATGTACGCGGCCAAAGACGCCACCGCACTGCCGGAATCGTTCGCGGCCATGTACCCGCGGCTGGACGAGTTTCGCGAGGTGAAGGCCCGGCTCGACCCGGACAACCGGTTCAGTTCCACGCAGTCGCGACGGCTCGGCATCACGCCGGCCAGGGAGGACGACCATGGCAAATGAAGGCATTGTCATCCTCGGGGCGACCTCGGCGATCGCGCGGGCCGCGGCAATCGAGCTTGGCCTGCGCGGTTACGGCCTGATCCTGGCGTCGCGGGACATCGAGGAGAACCAGGCGCTCGCGTCGGACGTCGCGGTACGGACGGGCGCCAACGTGGCGGCGTTGCCGTTCGAGGCCGAGGACATGCCGGGCCATGCGGCGTTTTTCGCGCGGTGCCGCGACCATTTTGGCGACGGCCTCGCGGGTGTGATCCTTTGTTTCGGTTATCTTGACGATCAAAAGACCGCCCAGCAGGATTTCAAGATTGCCCGCAGAACCATCGACGTCAATTACACCGGCGCGGTGTCGATTCTCGAGTTATTCGCGGCCCATTTCGAGGAGCGCAAGAAAGGTTTTATTTGCGCGGTATCGTCGGTCGCGGGCGACCGGGGCCGCCAGAGCAACTACTTCTACGGTTCGGCCAAAGCCGGTTTGACCGCGTACCTGCAAGGGTTGCGCAACCGGCTGTTCAAATCGGGCGTGACGGTTACGACCGTGAAGCCGGGGTTTGTCGACACAAAAATGACGTTCGGCAAGCCCAACCTCATGCTCGTTGCGCCCGCGGAGAAAGCCGGAAAAGATATCGTGAAGGCTGCGCTTAAGGGGAAGGACGTGGTTTACACGCCGTGGTTCTGGCGGTACATCATGCTGATCATTCAGCACGTGCCCGAAACCATCTTCAAACGCCTGAAGCTGTAACACTAGCCCGACTTTGCCGCAGTAGGCCGACTTCGCCGAAGTCGGCTTCAACGGTCGGCGCGTCGGTTTTGAGCAAATCGTGGTGATGAGAGGGACTTCGGCGAGAGCCTGCGTGGTGATCGGCGGTGGGCAGGATCGGATAGCTTTGAGCGGAGAGGGCCGACTTCGGCGAAGTCGGCCTACCTTGGCGAAGTCGGCCTTGGCGACGTTGTTTTTTTGCGGTGGTTTGCACTGGCCGACGTATTAAACGACAGCTTTCATGGCGCCAATGACGGGAGTCATTCGCGCGCGGATGAGATCATGGGGTATTGAAACGCCGATTTCGGCTGACTGAAGATTGGGACGCTCAGGCAAACAGACCGTGGGTGGCCGCACTTCTGTGTGTTAAGCAGCTCGAAACACGCGGGATGAAAGTCAAGATGTTCTTCTGGATAGGTAATTCCTCTTATTCACTTAAGTCACAGGCAACGCCCCGACTCTCAACGAGATGTGAGCCAGGCTCAAGCTTTTCTTCTCCGCATCCAGACCACGCCGCCAACCACGAGCACCAGAATCACAATTGCCGGCAACAGGTAGATTAGAAATCCGGAATTACGAGCGGATAATTCAGTAGATCGTGCAAGGGACATTGACTTTGTCTTACGGACTGGAGTACGTTCGACATTCTGATTGGATGTGGCCGGTAAAGGAAGGTCAGAAAGCATTTTCCTATTGAGGTTATCCATCCTCTTCTGCGTGGCTTCCTCAAGACTCCTGGCTACATCGTCCTTATTTCGATGATCCATCACCTTTACGCCATCCGGAAAATCCAATTCGAACGTGGATGGCGTAATTTCGGGATTCGGATCAAAAGAGACCATTTTTGTCTCTTTCGTCAAGACCGGATTTTCACCATCCATGTCATAATGTTTCACGTCCTTTGGAACCCAAATCCCGCCTATCTGTTCACTTACAATCTCGTCAAAGTTTTTAAGTTTTCCATTTACTAAAAACTCGACCTTGACTATTTCAAAATTACGCGCAGGATCTGACCAAAAAACGACCTGCCCTCCATACTCGGGTACCGTCGCAACTCTGTAAAGATTTTTGGCGCTATCGAACAAGATATTCTTATCAATCAATTCCTCTCTTGATAAGATGTCCCCGCCAACTATCAGGCCCCCAAGGGACGCGTCCGGCATTTGTTTGACTTCCGCAATCATCCCCTGCCGCGGCCGCGAATCAATTGAATACAGGCACTTGTAGACTTCTCCGTCAAATACACTGACATTTTCAGTCTTAAATTTTGGGCTCTTCCCAAAATCACTTGGTATGCTCTGTTCTTCTATCCGCAAGTGCGTTCCATCTGAAATACAATCAAAACGCGAAAGAAGCCCAGGGTCCCAAGATTTTACCGAATCCGATTTACTTTGGTAGACTTCGGATTTAATTCGATAGGACAGACCAGGGGCGCGGATGCCCGGTTGAATTTTCGCCAGCAATTCGGTATAGGACAGGGACTGTGAGCTGGCCTCGTTTGTAAACCCGGCTACCAAGACGGAAAGAGCCACAAGTAATAGTCTGTACATGTCTCTACTCCTAATAACGAACCAGACACCGGCCAAGACACCTGCGCAAACTGTGATTACTCTAGCGTATTGTGGCGCATTCTTCACCTTTTGTCACATGACTTCAGGCTGAGCATCAGAAGGTTGCTGGTTTTTGGCGGGGGTAGGTGGTATCGAGGTGCTTGACGATCAGCGCGGCGTTTTCGGGTGTGATTTTCGCGTTGTGTATAATCATCCGGTCGACGATTTCTTTCCATGGGGTTTCGCCGGAGTAGGTGACGGCTTTCCCGATAATGTGGCAGCGCGAGCAAGACTGTTTGAACAGTTCTTCGGGGTTTGTTGCGGCTGCGGTTTTGACCTCGATGACTTCGTTGTCTCCGGGTTTCGGCGCCTGCTTGGCCTTGCAGCCGGCTGACATGACGGCAAGAAGGACTACAGTTAAGATCAAGGCGCCGAGCAATGTGTCCTTAAACATTGTTTCTCCCTTTCAGTCCAGTTTATAAGAATTATGCGCTTCGCGCTTCGCGGGGGCAAACGGGCGGTTGTCAAGCAGGGGACCACGGGCGAGACGCCCGTGCCACGACGTGTGCCGCCGCGTGTTGCTGCGGGACGGGCGCGGCCTTATACTGACGCCGTCGGTCGCGCGGGAGCGCGACCCCACCGAACCGGATGGAGGGCGGGACTGATGAGCAAGCCGATGGGACGCCGGGAGTTTTTGGGGACGGCCGCGCACGGGGCGGGCGTGTTGGGTGCGATAAGCATGCTGCCGCGTGGCGCGGCGGCGCAGGACAAGCCGGTGCGGGTGGGCGTGATCGGTACGGGCAACAGGGGCAAGAGCCTTGCGGGCACCATGATCAACATTCCGGGGGTGTCGATCTTGGCTCTGTGCGACATCAACGCGGAGAACCTGGCGGCGGGCCAGGATCTCATCGAGAAGGGCGGCCAGAAACGGCCGGAGGCTTATACGGGCGACGATTATGCCTACCGAAAGTTGCTGGAGCGCGACGATCTGGATGCGGTCGTTATCGCGACGCCGTGGCATTGGCACACGCCGATGGCCGTTGACTCGATGAAGGCGGGGAAAGCCACGGCGTGCGAGGTGCCGGCGGCGATGACGTTCGAGGATTGCTGGCTACTGGTGGACACGCAGGAATCGACCGGCACGCCGTGCATGATGCTCGAGAACTGGAGTTTCCGGCAGGACAACCTTGCCGTGCTCAACATGATCCGGCAGGGGCTGCTGGGCGAGATCATGCACTGCCATTGCGCCCATTCCCACGACTGCATCGACCACTGGTTTTTCGACACGGACGGCAACATCCGTTGGGGTGGCGAGTATCTGATCAAGTACAACCGGGATCAGTACCCGACGCACAGCATGGGGCCGGTTCTGAGCTGGATGGACATCAACTGCGGCGACGCGTTCGCCACGTGCACGAGCACCGCTACGCGGTCGCGCGGGATCAACGCCTATTTCGAGCGGAAGTTCGGCGCCGACCACCCCAACGCGAAGCGCGAGTATAAGCAGGGCGACATCGTTTCGTCCGTCATCCGCACGCACGGCGGCAAGACGATTGTCGTCAACTACGACATGCAACTGCCGCGGCCCTACGACAACCGGTGGATGATCCAGGGGACGCTGGGGCTGTACGACGAAGCGCGCAGTTCGGTGTACCTTGAGGGACAAAGCCCCAAGTACCACGAGTGGGAGCCGTTCGCGCCGTACCAGGAAAAGTACAATCATAAGTGGTGGAAAGACATGGCGGCGATGAGCGACGGCCACGGCGGGACCGATTACCTGGAGTTGCGGCAGTTCCTCGACGCGGTCAGGAACGGCACGCCCACGCCCATCGATATCTACGATTCCGTGACGATGTGCTCGGTGATCCCGATGTCGGAGAAATCGATCTCTGGCGGCAGCGCGCCGGTCGAGTGCCCCGATTTCACAAGAGGCAAATGGAAGACGCGGAAACCGTACTTCGCGCTGGACGTCTAAAAGCAAATCAACAACGCAGAGGGCGCAGAGCTACGCAGAGAGGTTTTGCGTCAAGACTGAGGTACAGCCCATCTGAAATTGCAGAAAATTTTGATTGCTTTCTAAGGTCCGGCAAACGCCGCGTTTTTACAAGACTTCTTTCGACGTATCTAAAGAGAAGGATGACGTGGTTATTTCTCCGCGTTCCTCTGCGCCTCTG
>JAPLKX010000269.1 GCA_026387845.1 Candidatus Hydrogenedentota bacterium
ACTGAAGCGGCGAGGACGCCGCTTCCACGGCGCCACCCAGAAGATTGGTCTTCGGCCAGAATCGCCGGGAAACACCGTGTCAGGCACAGAATCTACCGCTGGTCGATCAGTCCACTGTCGTTTTCACCCGCGCCCGCTCTGCCCGCAGCCGGTCCACTTGCTCTTTGGTCGTGATCGGCCCGAACTCGAGCGTGACGACCTTGCTCTCGCCCGGCTCGAGCGTGTTGAGCAGGCCCTGTTTCTCGTCGACGTCGCGGCCTTCGACGCCGCAGTTGCACGGCTCGAACCCGATCACGTAATCCTGCTCGCCCATCTGTTTCCACTGGACGAACCGCGGCAACTCTTTCTTGTAATACTTGAGATACACGCCGAACCCCGCGCCCCGGTCAAACCCGTCGTTGACCATGGCCACCGTCACGGAACCGTCTTCCGCCTCCGCCATGTCGTGGTAATAGCACTTCTCCTTGTAGCCATGGGTGGGCGGGTCCATCCGCGCCCAGTTCTCTTTTCCGTCGGCGGCCTCGGCGTCCCTTGGCCTCACGGCCCGGCTCGGCGAGATCATTTCCGACCCGGCATCCAGCGCCGGCCACCCGATGTTGCAATGATACAACAGCATATAGGTAGTATCTTTGAACCCTTCGTTGACGGCCACGTCGTGGATCCAAAACCGGTGCTCGCCAAGCCGCGTCGACACCGTCCGTGTCAAGGTGAGGTTTTCGCCGAACACGGCGGTTTCCCTCATGGTGCCGGTGACGCTCAGGACGTATTCGTTTTCTTCCCACTCCTGCACAATTCGCAGATCGCGGGCCGGCGTGTTCCCAATCCGGCCGTGCAGGCCAATCCCGCTCAGGGGGCTGTCCGGCCGGGGCGCGCCGACGTTGATCAGCCCGCACGTCGTCACCAGCCCGCCAAAATAGCTGCGCAGCCACCGGACACCCTCGGGCTCGAAAAACTGGGGCGCCACGTCGCCGGTGGTAGACCGCCACCCCATGGCTTTTCCCTGGAAGGACGCGGCGGCGATGTCGAGGCACCGGTCCAGCAGGACGGTAAGTTGAAGCCCCACGCCGGTGTGAATGAGCGCGGCGCGCCCCGGCCGCTCGTTGCCGTCATCAAGCCGGACCGAGCGTACGGCGGCGATCTGGTCGGTGTTCCCGACGCGTTGGCGTAATTCGTTGATTTGATAGTTTTTCCCGTATATATTCATTCGCGACCTCTCCACAGGCGTTGTTGTATTTACTGGCTTACCAGCCAGACGCGAGACGGCCTGTATGGTAAAGGTCAGGGCGTTTTTTTGCAACCGGCCGGGCCAGCCATCCGGTTAAGATTCGATATAATAAACACTTGCAACTTTGGGAGAGACCCCTTATAATCCCCTCACTGTTGGTTTGGGGAGCAGGATTATTTGCCTTATAGGATGGAGGATTTGTCCAGTGACGATGACTAAGCGTGAACTCGTGATTCGTGTGGCGAACAAACTGGGGATGACGCAGAGCGACGTTGCGAAGATTATCGAGGGAGCCTTCGAAACCATCTCACTCAATCTGGCCGAAGGACACCGGTGGGAACTCCGCGATTTTGGGGTTTTCGAAGTAAAGACGCGTGCGTCACGGATTGGCCGGAATCCTCGAACCGGCGATCAGGTGCCCGTCCCCGAGCGCAAGGTGGTTACGTACCGGCCCGGCAAGAAAATGAAGGACATGATTAGTGTTCAGGGTCCCGGGGCGCCCAGCGTAGTTTCCTGGCCCGCTCGAGTGGAAGAACCCACTCAAGCCCCCGGAATGGCCGCAGAAGCCTCAAGCTGAACAGCAACAACCACTTAACTACTTATATCGGGGCGCGGGCTCGACAAGCCGGCATCAACAGCTATGTCTGCGCTGATTACGGGACTGGCCACTGAACGGGGCGACATTGCAGCTAAAGGCTTGGGGAAAATAATGTTGGGATGATCATCCTTGCCGCGGACACCGGCACCTCCATAAATACCGTCGCGGTATGCGACGGCGACCGTCTCTTGGCTGAGACCATCGTCGAAACCGGCCGGGCCCACAGCGAAAAACTCCTGCTCACCGTGGATTGGGTACTCGATGAGGCCGGGCTCACCCTTGATAAGGTTGAAATGTTAGCCATCGGCATCGGCCCCGGCTCGTTCACGGGTCTTCGCGTCGGCGCGGCCACCTGGAAAGGTCTGGCGTTTGCGCGGAACCTGCCGTTGGTGGCGGTGCCTTCGCTGGACGCCATGACGCGGCTTGCCCCGTTTTATAACGAGGTGGTGTGCCCGCTGCTCGATGCGCGGATGCACGAAGTGTTTGGGGCCGTTTACCGGTTCAGTAACGGCCGGCGGGAAAAACTCGTCGCCGATTCGGTATGCCCGGTGGACACCATCCTTGACCTGATACCCGCACCGGATCCCATTTTCCTGGGGAATGGCGCAACCCTGTACGGCGACCGGATCCTCGCGAGAATCCCCCGGGCCCGGTTTGCGCCGGCCCTATGCAGCGTTCCGAGAGCTTCTGCCGTCGCCGCGGAAGCAATTGCGCTGGCCGGGGCGGGAATTTCAACCGACGCCGCAGCGGTTTCCCCGGTGTATCTGCGAAAGTCTCAGCCTGAAGAAAAAAAGCCGCAGAGCGAGGTCAATCCTTGATCGAACAAGCCGCAGAGCAACCCTCTGAACTGCGGTTCCGCAAGATTGAGCCGCGCGACCTCGACGACGTCCTCGAGATCGAGCAGGAAGCTTTTCCGGAACCGTGGACGCGGGGAATGTTTTGCCAGGAAATATCGAGCGCAATGTCGCACTTTTTTGTGGCCCTGGTCGACGACGTCCTGGTTGGTTACGTGGGGTTTTGGCAGGTCGCCGACGAGGCGCATATCACCAGTGTGACCGTGCGCAAGGAATACCGCGGGCGCGGGTACGGCAGAGCGCTGACCAATTTCATCGTCCAGGCCGCCGCACGAGAAGGCCTCACCCGCGCCACGCTCGAGGTGCGCGTCACCAATACCGTCGCGCAAAACCTCTACAAGAGCCTGGGATTCGAAAAAACGGGAATCCGCAAGAGTTACTACAAAAAGACCAATGAAGACGCCATAATCATGGCGCGAAAACTGGATGCGTGCGTATACGAGCCGGAGCACGCCAAGTCGTAGGCGGTATCGCACGGGGGGACCGTTGCCGGATGTCGGATTTACAGCAGCGCCTCGAGCAAATCTCGTTTATTGTCACCGACGTTGACGGCGTCCTGACCGACGGCCGGATGTGGTTCGACGGGGAAGGCGAGCCGTTCCGCTACCTGTGCGCCAGGGACGGGACGGGGCTGACGCTGTGGCATTTGTCGGGCGGCAAGAGCGCGATCGTGACGGGGCTTGGCAGCAAAGCGCTCGAGACCATCAAGCAACAGTGGCGGTGCGATGAACTCTGCATGTGGGTAAAAGACAAGGGCCGGGTGTGCCGCGAGATCGCCGCCAAGTACGGCATTGGCGCCGATCAGATGGCCTTCATAGCCGACGACATCATCGACCTGCCCGGCATAGAAGCCGTGGGGTTGCCCGTGGCGGTGGCCGACGCCGTGCCCGCCGTCAAACAGGCCTCGAGCCTCGTGCTCGAATCGGCGGGCGGGCAAGGGGCGCTGCGTGAACTGGTCGAGATCATCCTGGCGGCGCAGGGCCGGCTCGATGAGACTGTCCAGAAATACATCACACGAAAGGACCACCCGATTTGATCCGCATCTACGGCCTGACCGGCGGCACGGGCAGCGGCAAAACCGTGGCCGCAACACGGTTCGAGCAGCACGGCATCTGCGTGATTGACGCCGACAAGGCCGGCCACGAACTGCTCGAGCCGGGCGGCGGCGCGTATCAGCAGGTGGTCGAACAGTTCGGCCCGGATGTGCTCACACATGGCCGGGTCGACCGCGGCAAGCTGGGGCATCTCGTGTTTTCGGACGAGGCCGCCCGCAAAAAGCTCAACGCGATCGTTCATCCGTTAATTTTCCAGGTGATTTCGCGCCGGTGCGCGGAACTGAGCAGGGAAGGCCACCGGGCCGTCATTATCGACGCGGCCTTGCTGGCGGAAAACGGGGTGCGGGAAAAATGGCTGGACGGCCTGATCCTGATAACGGCCCCGCGGGACGTCAGGGTAGCGCGGCTGGTTGCCGCCAGGCTTATCACGCCCAGGCAGGCGCAAGAACGGATCGAGGCGCAGTCCGACCCGGACAAAAAACGGCCGCTTGCCGACTGGGTGGTCGACAATAATGGCGATCTGGAGAACTTTTTGGCTACAATCGACGCTATTGCGGGAGAGATCCATGCGTAAGATGCTTGTGTGCTCCAAGTGCCGGAAGGTATTTGTGCCCATGTTCGGGGAACAAAAATGCCCGGAGTGCGTTGCCGAACACGAGCAAAGAATCTTCCTCGTCGAGAATGCCATCTACCGCGGCCTTAAACAGACCGTCGCGGAGATTGTCGAGTACACTCGCCTTCCCGAAGGCGTGGTGATCAAGATCCTCAAGAGCCAGCGATACCTCACCGAGTCGGTCTCGAGCGAGGCGCATTGCGCCCGATGCAAGAAGGCGCCCGCACAGCCGGGGTCGGAATTCTGCGTCGAGTGCCGGCTCGAGTTGCATCAGGCAATTGGCCTGCTGGCCAGCGCGCTTTCCGCAAAAATCGGCATGAAACCCTACCGGCCCACCGGCGGCCTCCCTCTCCACAACATCCTCGCCGAAGTCCAAAAGAAACGAGACCGGACCTCCGCCGACGCGTTCCGCCCCAGGCAAACAAAAGTGAAGTAGGCGCGTAAACCCAACCGCGTCTGTGCTTTTTCCCCTCCGTACTACTATCCATCAACTTCCAGCAATTTTTCGCAGAAATCAAAGCCGGCCCAAGATCAAAGCCTGTCATCCTGAGCCCGCCCAGTCAGGGACCTCGATCTTGTTGTAAGGCTGTCCCCTGGGCGGGCGTGAGAATCTCCTCGGTAAAAACAGTGGCGCCCCAAGGGGTCTTGTCCCTCTGCGCCCCTACGTTGCGTAAAACTTCGCACTTCGCACTTCGCACTTCGCACTTCACACTTCGCACTTCGCACTTCGCACTTCGCACTTCACACTTCGCACTTCACACTTCGCACTTCACACTTCGCACTTCACACTTCGCACTTCACACTTCGCACTTCATACCCGGTTTCGGTTGCGGCTCCGCTGCTCCGTACTACTAACCTTCATCTTCTTGTTTTCCCGCGCAGAAATCCGCGCGTCTGGGACGCCCCCCGGCAGTTGTGGGGGGTGTCCCACTTTTGTTGGCAAGGCTGGCATGTTCAAAAAAAGGGACACCTCCCACAACTGCCGGGAGGCGTCCCAGACGGGGTGTTCAAAAAAAGGGACACCTCCCACAACTGCCGGGAGGCGTCCCAGACGGGGAGTGTCCCTATGTTGGCTTTTTGGTTGCGGCCTTGGCCGCGCTGCGCCCTCCGTGATCTCCGTGGTTTATTCTCTATTCGCTAATACTGTTCCTGCTTCGGTACAATCTGTGCACGATGAAGAAGAAGCTGATCCACCTGATAATCGGCGTCGGTCTTGGGGCGGGCCTTCTTTGGCTGGTGTTCCGCGGGACGGACTGGACCGGGGTGCTCGAAGCGATAGCGGGCGCCAACCCGGCATGGCTGGTGGTGTTTTTGGGGCTGACCCTGCTGTCGTTTGTGGTGCGCGTCCAGCGCTGGAGCTATATTGTCCGGACGGCCAAGCCGGTATCGTTCCGCCACCTGTTCAGCGCCACCCAGATCGGTTTTCTGGCCAACTTCACGTTGCCGGGCCGGATTGGCGAGGTGGTCCGGGCAATTGCGTTGACGCGGCTGGCCCGGCTCCCGTTCACGAAATCGTTCGCGATGGTCATCCTCGACCGAATCACAGACCTGTTCGGCCTGCTCGCCGTGGTCATCGTCACCGTGTTCGCCTACACGCCTGAAAACATACCGATACCCGAGTCATTATCAGTCTTCGGTTATAAAGAGTTTCCCGCCCGCAATATTTACTACGGCGAGGTTTTGACCATCGTCAGCCTGGTTGTTTTCGTTTCGTTCTTTGTGCTGTTGTACGTGAAACAGGCGCTGATGCTGCGTGTATCCGACAGATTATGCGCGCGGTTCTCCCATAGGTTTGCCGACAAGGTCCACGTCTCGCTGCAGCATTTCGCCGACGGGCTGCACATCTTCCGCTCCGGTTCCGACATGGCCAAATCCATCGGGTTCTCGCTGCTGGTGTGGGCGATAGCGATGCTGGCCATGACGTCCGTAATCAAAGCGTTCGGCGTTCACGTCCCCTGGTACGGCATCTTTGTGATACAGTTGCTGCTGGCGGTGTTTATCAGCGCGCCCGGCGCGCCGGGGTTTGTCGGCCAATTTCACGCACCCATCGTGATCGGGCTTGTGATGTTCGTACCGGGCATCGAAGACTCGAAGGCCAAGGCGATCGCTATCATGGCGCACCTGCTCAACCTCATCCCCGTCGCCGCCGTCGGCCTCGTATGCCTCTACATGGAGAAACTCGGCCTCGCCGAGCTTGCCCGCGAATCCGCCCAGACCGAGGCCGAGATTGTCGTCGAAGAAACCAGCCCTGCACTCAAATAGCGAAAAACGGGGACTGGCTCGCGACGCCTCCGGCTATTTGAAGGCGCTTCTTCGGCAGTTTGAAGAAAGCGTGCCTGTCTCCGCTTTTCGCGCTTTTCGAAAATAATCAGGCTCCCGGCCGGGCCACCTCATCCATCGTCACGAATCCGTCTTTATTTGCATCGAGCCGGTCAAACGCCTCCCGCAGAAGCGGCGGGAAAAAGGCCGTCCCCTCCTCGTAAGAGAGTTTGCCGTCGCCGTTCTTGTCCAACTGGGCCGGGTCGAGCGTTTTGGGCTGAGCCGGCGGAACCGGCCGGCCCGGCACTCTGATATCGTCCCGCGAAAGCACGCCGTCCCCGTTTCGATCATTGCGTTTGAACTTCTCTTCGGTGGCGCCGGGCGTCGCCATGAACTCCTCGAGCGTCACTTTGCCGTCGCCGTTCGCGTCGCCCCGGACAAACCGGTCTTCTATCGCCTTCATCCGCGACTGGAGGTCGGCCCCGGCTCCCTCGGGAATCCTGGACCTGACTGGAGGCGCGTCTTCTTTCGTGATAGCGCCGTCGCCGTTGGTGTCAAACTGTTTGAATCGCTCCTCGGTCATCTTGGGCAGCGCGGCTTGTGCCTCATCAAGCGTGACGGCCCCGTCTTTATTGGCATCGGCCCGCTGCAGGATCTGCCCGGCCTGGGGACCGCCCGGCGAGGCCATTTCGCCGGCTGTCAGCGCGCCGTCTTTGTCGCGGTCCATGCGGTCGAATTTCTCCTGGGTCATGTTTGGGAACGCAGCGGAGATCTCTTCAAAGGACACTTTTCCGTCCTTGTTGGCATCGGCTTTCTGCATCCCCATGCCCGGGTTGGGCCGGGCCTTTTGCTTCACTTCCTGACCCAGTGCGGGGCTGCAAAGGGCCAACACAACCACTGCCAGCACACAAAACGCCAGTAACTTTTTCATAGTCTCGATTTCCCTTCTCAACTTTTTTCTTGTCCCAACGGCGCGTCACCCGCGCCATGCCGTCAAACCCCCCGGCCGCGCAAAAGTTCCACGTAATCTACGCTTTCATATCCCCCGTGTCCACCCTCAGTGCTTCGATTGCTTCCGCACTTGCTCCCTTGCTGCGCGGTCGAAGAGGGTTGGCACCAGATTGCTCACTCCATCCTCATTTTCGAAATGGATGACATAAACGCCCAAGACGTTCAATACAAATAGACCGGAGGTCGATAGCATAAACGCCGGAGGCGTTCAATATGAATAGCCGGAGGTGACCGTAGGGAACCTCCGGAATTTTGGCCGAATCCCACTGACCCCGAAGGGGTCGAACAAAGATTCCACAAAAGGTCCTGTCTTGTTCAACCCCTTGTCAGGGGTTGTTGCTTAAGTCTTCCGAAACCGGAGGCTCCCTGCGGTCGCCTCCGGCTATTCACGTTTTTCCCCTTCGGGGAAGGCGGACCCTCCCAGAATCCGCACGTAAGGCTTTCTCACCTCGAAGCGAGTTCTTGATTGGGCCTGTAATGGCAGGCCATTCCGCCGTCCCGGGGTCTTGCTGTAAACATGGTGGGGCTCTTGATGCGACGCAGCGAGACCGCAAGCGGCAAGATGCCGCTTCTACATTGGCCGCAAACGTAGACGCGGCATCTTGCCGCGTTTCTTACGTGCGGATCCGGGCCCTCCCCGCTCTCTTGATATTTCACTCCCGTTTCATTACTTTCTTGTGGTCACCGGAGTTTGGTAATGCCTGTCGAACCTGACCTCACAACATCCTTCCGCCAATTTTATCCCGGCGCACCCGATCCGTTCATCGCCCGAGCCCCAGGCCGCGTCAACATCATTGGCGAACATACCGATTACAACGGGCTGCCCGTCCTGCCCATGACGCTTTTCCAGGAAATCCTGGCGGCCTGCGCACCCAACACCGGCGGCACAGTACACCTTCGCAGCACCCGCGCCGAGTTTGCCCCGGCCCAATTTGACAACGCCGCCGAC
>JAPLKX010000470.1 GCA_026387845.1 Candidatus Hydrogenedentota bacterium
GCCGCACCACCGCATACGCCGATCACCTGACGCGGTTCGTTCCACCTCTCCCCGTCCAACCGCCCGATCCCCAAGTCCCACGACGACGCTATGATCGAGCACTCCAAACCCACCGAATTCAGAATGTCCGGGCAACCGTACATCAGCATCTTCGGAGCAAGCGCGCCAGCCGCCGGCTTACTTTCCGCCATCTCCACCAACTTCTCCACTGCATCCCGCTCAGTCGCCGTATCATTGTTCAGCAAAAACACGTAATCCGCCCCCGCCTCGAGCGCCCGCCTCATCCCCGCATTGTTCCCCCCAGCCCAACCCAGGTTCGTCCCGCACTCAAGCACCTCCACCCGATCATCCCCCCCAAACCGATCCCGAACAAAACCTACCGATCCGTCACTGCTCCCATTATCAATCAACAAAAACCGCGCGTTCCCATACGTACCCCCCAGCAACGTCTCAAAACACTCCTCGAGGTGCTCCAAGCCGTTCCAATTGATCACTAGCACATATACCAGCGGCCGTCTCATGGCTCTAAGTATACACAATCAGCCTATTTGGACTGCGGTGGCTTGCCACCGCTTTTTTGGAGGGAAGACCTCTGGCAAGCGCGCAAAAGCCAAGCGCAACCAAGACAGCCTTTGCTTTAGAAATCATCCTCGATGTTCACCCTGTCGCAAGGAAAGGAAAGCACCGCCCGACGAAATCCCGTCTGTGCATTTGCCGTAAACCATCCTATCGAACACCACCTATAGTTCGCCGCATTCTGCACTACCCCGTGCTTAACCGGGTTCTGCATTACGTAATTCAATCGCGCCAGATAGCTGCGCTCATGAGTAAGACAAGTGTCTCTGTACTGGTACCAAACGTGCCTTCCGGCCTTGTTGTCCAGCTTGTTAAGCCAGATAGCCGTCTTGGAATGGAGCGCGATCAACATCGGTCTCAGGGTTCGAGCATCATCCGGGGCCATCGCAACAAAATGATAGTGGTTTGACAAAACCACCCACGCTTCAAACTGCCATCCGCGCAGTCGTGCTTCCTCAAACATCGAGTGCAAAAGGAAATCGCGTTTGTCCGGGGTGTCAAAGAGTTTCTTGCGTCCATAGGTGCCGGCGGTCACGAAATAGAATGCATTCGGCTTAAACAAGTGTGAAGGAGAATGCGCCCATTCATGATACTCAGCGTCCATCTGAGTCCCTCTGAGAACCTGCTCTGATCAAGCTTCCCACGCATACTGTTTAAACCAAAGCCGTTCCTGCAGCAAAAGCGGTGGCAAGCCACCGCACTCCAAATTGGCCGCTACAAATCTGGCTTTCATCCTTCCAGAAAGCTCGGCCCCGGCCCCACCTTCCGCGCAAACGTCCCTTTCCGCTCCTTCAAAATGCGCTCCGCGATCCGTCTCACGTGCAGACGCAGCCACATATCCGTCCCCGACCCCGCTCTATAATCCGCCGGCCCGTGCCCATCCACCCGGCCCGTCTCCAGCAACGCCACCGCCTGCGCGAACTGCTCCGCCGACACCGGGTCGTACACCGCATACGCCAGCCCCCCGCTTTTCCGCACCACGCTGAACGACGGCACATCGCTCGGCCCGTCCGCCACATAAATCATGTTCTTGAACGGCACGCGCCGCTCGTCTTCCGGGATCGAGTCGTTCACGCTGACGCCCGACTGCCGGTTGATCCCCTTGTTAATCTCGAACAAGGCACGCGTCTTCGTCGTGTGATCGAGAAACCCGGCGATCTGCGAGATCTCACCCGGCTTCGGCGTCCCAGTCAAATCGTCACCCGGCCCCGCCGGCGTCTCGATAAACTCCGACGCCCAGATGCCCGCCAGCAACGGCGCCAGCTTCGACCCCCGTATCAGTTCCGCCAAACCCGTGCTTACCACGTAATGCTCGACATGCAGGTCCAGATCCGAAAACGAACCCTCACCCACCACGCCCGCCAGCCGCTCGAACAACTCCACAACCCCCGGATAAAACTCGAT
>JAPLKX010000150.1 GCA_026387845.1 Candidatus Hydrogenedentota bacterium
ATCTCGGTTGTCATCAATGATATCAGGGACTTCAACCTGATCAACCGGAACGTGGTGATGGCGGACCTGGTGTTCAATTGCGCCGGCCACACCTCGCACACCTATTCGCTCAAAGACCCGTTCCTTGACATCGCGATCAACTGCAAGGGGTCGATGAACGTGCTCGAATCGGTCCGCCGGGACAACCCGGGCGCGCAGGTCGTGTACATCGGCACGAGCACGCAATGCGGCCCGATGGTGCGCAACCCGATCGACGAGCAGCACCCCGAGTTTCCGCTCGATATCTATTCGGCCAACAAGTGCGTGGCGGAAAAGTATCACCTGATTTACCACAAGGTGCACCGGCTGAAGACGCACGTGGTCCGGCTGGCGAACGTATATGGCCCGCGGGCGAATATCAAGAGCACGGAGTTGTCGGTGAGCGCGTTCGCGGAGACGGTGGTCAAGGTGATGGGGAAGGGCGAGGTGAAACAGATGCCGTGGCCGGCGGAATGGGTGTCGCTGGATGTGGGAGACGTCTCGATCTCGAGCGCGAAGATACGCCGGATGGTGGGCTGGGCGCCGAAGACGGGGCTGGAGGTAGGGTTGGCACTCACAAGGGACTTTTTTGAGTCACGGTTGGCGGACTACCTTTAGTCAAACGCGGAACGCAAAACGCAAAACGTGGAATGATAGAGAGAAAATCATGCGGTATCGCAAGTTGGGCGCGAGCGAGCTTAACGTCTCCGCAATCTCGTTTGGGGCGTGGCAGATTGGGGACCAGGCGTATTGGACGTCGGACACGCAGTCGGATCAGGAGCGGACGGTTTTTGCGGCGCTGGATGCCGGCATCAACCTTTTTGATACGGCGGAGATGTACGGGGCGGGCGAGAGTGAATCGGCGTTGGGCAGGGCGCTCGGCCCGCGGCGGGACAGCGTCGTTATCGCGTCGAAAGTGCTGCCGGAAAACTGCTCTCCGGAAAAACTGCGGAGGGCGTGCGAGGCGAGCCTCGAGCGGCTGCGCACGGACCGGATCGACTTGTACCAGATCCATTGGCCGTTTCGGGACGTGCCGTTTGAGGCGGCGTACGGCGAGTTGGCACGGCTGCGAGAGGAAGGGAAAATCCGGGAGATCGGCGTCTCGAATTTTGGGCCGCAGGACTTGACGGCGTGGTTCGAGGCAGGGGACTGCGTGTCGGACCAAGTAGCGTACAACCTCGCATTCAGAGCGGCTGAGGAGGCGATTGTGCCGTGGTGCATGGCGCACAATGTTGGCGTGCTCATCTACGCGCCGCTGCTGCAGGGAATTCTCAGTTGCCGGTGGAAAACGGTCGAGGACATTCCGCAGATGCGGCGGCGAACCCGCCACTTCGCCTCGTCAAGGCCGGGTGTGATGCACGACGGGCCGGGCCACGAGCCGTTGCTGCTCAAGCTGTTGGACGAGTTGGATCGTCTGTCGGGCGAATTGGGCCGGGCGCCGGCGACATTGGCGCTGTCGTGGCTGATGGGGCGGTCGGGCGTGACCAGCGTAATCGTGGGGGCACGCAACGTGGCGCAACTCGAGCGCAACCTGGAGTCGGCAGACGCGCCGTTGCCGGGTTGGGCGGTCGAGCGGCTGGATGCGATCAGCGCGCCGCTCAAGACGGCCATGGGGCCCAACCCCGACATGTGGCGCGAAGGAAGTCAGGCGCGGATTCGGTAGGCGAAGTGCGAAAAGCGGGGACCGACACGCTTTTTCCCCAACTGCCGGGAAAAAGCGAGTCAGTCCCCGTTTTTCGCTAGACATGTGGCGGGAGGGCAGCGGGGCGCGGATCCGATAAGCTTATTGGATGGCGCGTGCGTTGGCTTCGCGCAGCCTGTGGCTGAGGGTCCTGACAATGTTGAGCAGGATTTGAATGGCCACGCGCTTGGTGAGCAGGCGTTGGAAGGTCGTTTCGCTGAGCACAAACAGGTGGGCATCTTCGACGGCGACCACCGACGCGCTCCTGGGCTCGCTGTTGATGAGGGCCATCTCGCCGAACGTGTCGCCGGTGCGCAATTGGGCCAGGACCTTGTCGCCGTCCATCACGGCGAGCTTGCCGCCGAGCACGACGTACATCTGGCTGCCGACGGTGCCCTTGTAGAAGATGGTTTCGCTCTTGTGAACGCGTATGGTCATACCGTGGGCGAAGATCTTGGCGATATCCTCGATGGTCAACCCCCGGAACAATTCCACTTGCCGGGCCAGAGCCGCGTAAGCACTCACGTCCATTGCCATCCCCTCCCGTGAAGCAGAATAAGCCGTAGACAGTACTACCAGGCGTCAGACTACGTAGATGAACCGGCTGCAGTTGTTGCAGGTGTGGATGTGCGCCACGTCCTGACGGACCTGCTGGGCGAACTTCGAGGGCAGGCGCATGAAACAGCCCTGGCACGTGTCGCCCTCGACGGGAACGAGCGCGGGCGGCTGGCTTTTCATGAGCCGGTCGTAATGGCGCAGGATGCGCGCGTCCACCAGTGAGCGGATTTTCTCGATGCGCTGGCGCAACTCGGCCTTGCCGGTCTTGGCGTTGTCGAGCATTTCCTGGTAAAGCTGCATGCGCGCCAGCAGGATCAGGTCGGCGTGGGCATCGGGCATCTTCGAGATGACGGGGTCGGTTTGAACTTTTGCGACGACTTTCTCCGGGCTTTCAACGAGCCGCTGAGACGCCTCTTCGAGGATGTCGTAGATATCGTCGGCATTTTCGGCGGCCATGATGGCGGCCATGATTTCGGGATCGCGGAGGACTTTGACGGCCGTCGCGACGAAGTTCAGATACGTGGTTTGCTGCGTGGGCGGGTAGAAAATCAGGAACACCAGATACACCGGCTTGTGGTCGACCGCCATGAAATCAATTCCGGCGGGGATCCGGCCGACGGCGCAAGAAAGCGTTTTTGTGGCCGCGACACGCGCGTGCGGGATCGCCAGGCCACGGCCGACCCCCGTGCTTTCAGTGACCTCCCGCGCAACGACCTGGTCGAGCGCAGGCCCCACATCCTTCATCTTCTTTTTCTCGAACAGCACGTGCGTCAATTCTTTAATAGCATCAGATTTGTTGGCCACAACGAGATGAGGAATAATGCATGACTTGGATATATATCTAGTTAAAACCATAGAACTTACTTCCTTGGTTGACATATGGCTGCCCCACTTTGCCCCGACGCTAAAAAGAAAGCCCGGTCAACAAGTCGGCATATCAAATCAATTGTATCATGCCATCCACGCAACCGCAATAAACGCGCCTCCCCGCCAGTGCTCCCCGGTTTTGCTCGGCGTAGGCGCCGGCTTCTCAGCCGCGTT
>JAPLKX010000753.1 GCA_026387845.1 Candidatus Hydrogenedentota bacterium
AGAAAGGAACCGAGGTGGAGAGTCCGTTTTGTGGGGTGGTGAGACCGGATTGGGAAGGGCTGCGTGATACGATCCTTCGGCGGGGTGGGCGTCGTCGGGTACATTTTATTGAGTTGTTTTTGGACCCGGAGGTGAGCGGGGAGATCTGCCGGCGGTATGGTATTGTGGATGGTCTGGACCGTTCGGATCGGTATTATGCGGAGAAGCGGGAGGTGTTGGTGCAGTCGTTTTTGGGTTATGACTTTGTTCGGTGCAGTTTTTCGGGTATGGAGATGCCGCTGCGGTACCATTGCGCGGAGGACACGGCGGGGCTTCGCCGGGAGCAGGGCCGGAATTTTGTGGACGAGCACAAGGGGCCAATCACGAGTTGGGCGGAGTTTGAGCGGTACCCTTGGCCAGACCCGGATGAGGCGTCGTCGCGGTCGCTGGATTGGTATGAGGAGCACCTGCCGGCGACGATGTGCGTGATGGGCAGCGGTGGTTTTGCGCATTACGCGGAGTATCTTTGCTGGCTGATGGGGTATGAGACGCTTTGCGTGGCGTTGTTCGAGCAGCGGGACCTGGTGTCGGCGATCAGCATGCGGCTGATCGAGATGTACCGGAAGTTTCTGGGCCGTTTGCTGAAGTACGACCGGGTGAAGATAATCTGGGGCAGCGATGATATGGGGTTCCGCGGTGGCACGCTGATCAGCCCGGGGGACCTTCGTGAGTTTGTGTTGCCGGGCCACCGGGAGATGGCGGAGATGTCGCACGATGCGGGGCGTCCGTACCTGCTCCATTCGTGCGGGAACCTGGAGTTGATTTATGAAGACCTGATCGAGGACGTGAAGATCGACGCGAAGCATTCGTTTGAAGACACGATCGAGCGGGTGGTGGACTTGAAACCGAGGTATGGGGCGAGGATGGCGCTGCTGGGTGGGATCGACGTGGATTTTTTGTGCCGGTCGGACGAGGCGGGTGTGCGCAGGAGGGTGCGGGAGACGCTGGATGTGTGCATGCCGGGTGGCGGTTACGTTTTGGGTACGGGGAACAGCGTGGCGAATTACATCCCGGTGGACAATTACCTGGCGATGCTGGATGAAGGGCGGAGGTGGGGCGGGTGATTGGGGATTGACGATTGCGGATTGTCGATTGTCGATTCAGAGAAGTTGGAGTTAGGAGGCCGGGGAAGGGACGTAAAAGACAAAAGGGACAAGGACCGATCGGACGGATGAAAAACGGGGACTGTTGTCCCCTTGTTGAACCTACATCGAAGAGCTTTGGTTGCGGCTGTGCCGCGTTAAGACGAATAGGACCTATACGACGGATGAAAAACGGGGACTGTTGGCCCGTTGTTGTAGCGAGCGGCGGGCTTTTGAGTCCCCGTTTTCTTCACCCCGGGGTCTAAAGGCAACGGACGGGGCTAGTGCATCTGGACTTTTTGTGCCAGGACTTCGGTGACGTCGCTGACGCGCTCGTAGATGCCGTCGGGAATTTCGTCGAGCCCGGAGACGATGTGATCGGGCGCGCCGGCGCCGGCGACCTGGTCAATGAGTTCGGCCTTGTCGACGGGGAACGTGACTTCTTCAAGGTAAGGGATGACCTCCCCGATGAACGTGTTTATGTCTACGCCAAATGGCATGTGTTGATCTCCAGTTTTAATGCGCGGGGTTGCGCCACGGGGCGCCTCCCCCACGCTGGATTGTCACTCTGCGCTGTGGACGCTTTTCAGTACTGCCTCGAGTTGGCCGGGGCCGCGTCCATGGCGGTGTGCGCCCCGGCCCAACCATAGTGGACCCAACATATTAGAGGGGAGCAATTCCCGTGCCGTGCGCGCGGGTAATTCCTATACGGCCGGCGTTGGTGTAAACAGCAGGACCGAAATAATCGGACGCAGGTCTCGACTATGGTATAATGAGAATCGCTCGAGCGCTATACACACCCTGAGACCGGGTGTTATCCTCGCGGGCAAGTCAGCAAACGTGGGGGCGACAAGGTTTCGACGGGGGTGAAAGAAGCGCGGGCTGCATGCCGAGGTCCCCGGTTGGCCTCGTAAAAAAACCGGGAATTGACAACTGCCAACCAACCATTGGCTCTCGCAGCCTAATAAGGCCGCGCGTCTTACCACTGAGCGCCTGCTAGGTGGCTAAGGCGACGACAGCGGGCATCGCCCCGGGTGTACGGCGTAAGGCTCCCGGCCAGCGATTAGGCGTCTTGTTTGGCCCTCGGGCCAAACAAGCCGTTGCTTTCGCCAGGCGACTTGGGAAACCGAGCCTGACGGGTTCCCAAGGGGCGACTTCTTAAAGGAAAGGCTAAGCATGTAGATGCCCCCGCCGACGCACTTTCGGACGCGGGTTCGATTCCCGCCGCCTCCACCAATTGATCACCTCGTTGTTTTTCTTGGGAAGCGCTGTGTGTAGCGGCTTTCGTCCACCCAAATTGTAAGCGGTGAGTTCTGGTTGATTTTTCGCAGATTCCTGATCTGCTATAGGGGGCAGTGGGCATAATGCGTCGAATGGATTGAGCAATTGACTGGTTTACGTGACGGATTTCGGTGTAAACTCGAGTTGGTGGCGCCGTGCGGGTAGGGCGAGGAGGGGCTTGGGCGCCTCAGTTCGTAGAGGAGAAAGCCATGAAGACGTTCTTTTCTTATCATTTTGATGACGAGCCGTTCGTGAACCGAGTGGACTACTATCTTCACAATCAGCCTCGACTGAAGGTTTACTGCTATGCCGACCAGAAAAGGAGCGGCGGTTGGGCCAAGCAGATTGCGCAGGCCCTTGATAATTGCCCAGTGTTCGTCCTGTTTGTTGGTAAGAGCTTTGGCGATATACAGCATTCAGAAGCGGAGGAGGCGCAGGCGCGAGAAGTGGCGCATCCGTTGGTTGTGGCGCTGCCTGACCCCGCTGGACTTCCGTTGAACCTGCGGATTTTTCGTGATTGTGATCCGATCCGGCTTGGTGGCATCGAGGATCGGCACGCCCAGATGTGCGCACAGCAGATCGTGTCGCGGATAGGATTGGTGTGGGCGGACCCCTATGAGATACCGGTCGGCTATCCCTTTGATTATGAGAAGGAGATTATCGAAGAGTATGTGGCAGGCCAGGGGCGAATATCACAGAAGTATCTGGGAATGGGCTGCGCGGACCATTGGCCCGCAGTCGAGAAGATGGACGGGGGTGAATTCAAGGACAACCCTGTCCCGGAGAAAGACATCGGGCGGTACCGTCGTGAAGAAGAGAAGGTCATTGTGGACGTGCGCAGTAAATATCACTGTAATGAAGGAAGGTCCAAGACTTGTCTGATGAGCTTTGCTCCCGAGACGCTTACGTTCATGGAGGCAGGCCCGAGACAGAAACTTCGTTATCCGACGAATCTTCATTCGCTGCGTGTAGGCGTGGTGACGTCAGGGGGTATTGCGCCGGGTATTAATGCGGTGATCGCGGGGATTGTGGAACGGCACGTTCTTTATGCAAGGAAATATGCGGAGAAGCATCCGCACGGATATGAATTGGCCGTGTGTGGATACCGCGATGGATTCCAAGCGTTGCTGCGCCCCGGCCACAACTACGGCCTGCTGGACGAGTCACGTGTGGAAGGTCTTGCGAACCAGGGGGGATCAATACTGAGCACGTCGCGGGCGGACGAATTGTTGGATTTTGGGCATCCGGATCAGCGTTCGGATGGAATCGACCGAATGGTGCAGAAATTGAAGGACGATGGGATCGAGGTGCTGTACGTGATCGGGGGCGATGGCAGTATGAAGGCAGCGCATGCGCTTCGAGTACACGCTCGAGCCAAGGGGGTGCCTCTATCGGTGGTGGGAATACCCAAAACGATGGACAACGACATACTGTGGGTTTGGCAATCATTTGGGTTTCTCTCGGCGGTGGAAAAGGCAAAGGAGTTCATACTCCAACTGCACACGGAAGCGCAATCCAACCCGCGGTTGTGTATCATTCAGTTATTTGGCTCGGATTCAGGTTTTGTGGTAAGCCATGCTGTTTTGGCCAGCGGGGTTTGCGACTTGGCCTTGATACCGGAAGTCCCGTTCAGCATGGCGGTCGTCTCCGCGTACATCCGTGACAAATTGCAGATGCGCTACAAGCCGGGTCAAGGCGGGCAAAGTCCTTATGGGGTCATTGTGATGGCGGAGACGGCTATTCCGACGGATGTGAATTCATATTTAGATGATACGGAGATCGGCGTAAAGGAAATAGAGAAGCAGGCCATCACGTCATTCTGTAAGAGTGGGCGAGTGTATGGGCAGACGCCCGACGCCTTGCGGACGGGCGGACTGAAGATTGTATCGCGCATTTTGCAGCGTGACATCAACCAGATGAACGACCCTTATTGGAAGCAGTTTCGGGTGTTCACGAACGAGCCGCGTCACTTACTACGGTCGATTCCTCCGAGCGTATCCGACGTGGTATTTGGGCAGAGGCTGGGGACCTTGGCGGTAGACAATGCGATGGCGGGTTTTACAGATTTCATGGTGAGCCAGTGGCTGACTGAATTTGTATTGGTGCCGCTCAAGTTGGTTATTCTGGGGCGAAAACGCGTGCCGAAAGACGGCATTTTCTGGAAGTCGGTTCTGGCAAGTACGGGGCCGCAGCCTGCCGACCTGACGCACTCGGAAGGCGAGACGATCTAAGGCACTGATGGCGAAAATGTGGAGCGCCAACGGCAAGAGGCAGATTATGTGCGGGCAAATCTGCCTCCGCTCGGGGTTTCAGAAATTGTCAGGAATCGCGCGGCAGGAGATGATTGGATGTCAGGGGAAAATCAAGTATTACAGAAGTTGCGGACTGTCCGGACGTCGGACCTGAGCGATGCGCTGGATTCTATGGGGTATCAGCAGCGGTACGTGATGTCGGCGAACATGCGGCCGATGTACGCGGGGATTCGGTTTGCCGGCATCGCCCGGACCTATGAGTACACGATAATTGACCGTTCTCTGCCGGCGATGTCGTACGAGGAATTCGCCGAGCGCCAATATAAGGAGGGCCCGGAGGGGCTGTGGCATGATTCGGGTCCCATGGGCGGCCCGGATGAAGTGATGGTCATTGACGCGAAGGGCCAGGCGGCGGGCGTCCTGGGGTCGTTCAACACGCTTTGGGGGCGCATCCATGGCATGGTGGGCTACGTCATTGACGGGTCGTGCAGGGATTCGTATGAATGCGTTTTGCAGAAGACGCCTGTTTTCTGCACGGTGCGTTCGCCTCAACACCCGATGGGCCGGATCGGCCCCGTGTCGTATGACCGCCCGATCGTGTGCGGCGGCGTTCGTGTCAATTCGGGCGACTATGTGGTGGCCGACGACGACGGCGTGGCCGTGCTGCCCAAAGAACTGGCGGAAGAAGTGGCCAGGCGCGCGGTCCTCATCCAGGACCAGGATCGCCCCGCCCGTCGCGCCGCGTATGAAAAACTTGGGCTGCCGCTGGACGACACGGTTTAGGGAGAAGCGGTTAGACGCGGGGCATACGGAGGGCAGGCCGCGAAAAGCGGTGACAGTTTGTCATGAGGCTTCGCCTCGCCCGTAAACTATGAAAACAAACTGCCGAAAACGCAGGTCCTATTTACGAATGGGAGCTGCCTGGTAGATCCTCAGTTGTTTCGCAATCCAATCACGATTGCGTTCCGCCGAGTCAAACGGATTTCTGTCTTCCGGCTCGTCTTCCCATGAATACCAGCCGGAGTAGCCGTTTTGCTTTAAAGCGGCGATGCAGTCTGCCACCCGGGCAACGCCATCGCCGAGCAAACAGGTGTCATGAGCGCCGGCGGCCTTGACGTCTTTGATGTGGGTATGCCGGACGAGTTTGCCGCAGGAACGGATGACGTCAGGCCCTGAGACACCTTGGGTGCCAAGCCAGCCGGTATCAATGCAGACGCCCAGCCACTCATTGCCGCCTCCGACCACGCTGAGCAACTCTTGTGCAGATTTCTGCGGATGGTTCTCAACGTTAAACCGCACGCCCATTTCCCGGCATAGGACTGTTGCCTGGTCGGGCGTGCTCTCCTTGACCCATCCATTGATTTGTGGAATGTCCAGCCATTGACAGATCTCAAGGGTTTTGCGGGTCAGTTCGCCCCCATAACCGATGGCCTTGAGCCCGTAGTCATCTAAAATGGATTTCCAGGTGGCGGCACGTTGACGGTCCATGGCTTCCGGCGCCGCATGGGCTTCCCAA
>JAPLKX010000510.1 GCA_026387845.1 Candidatus Hydrogenedentota bacterium
AGAAACTCGGACTGCCACTACCCAACAAACCCAAGTCCATCTAAACGGCGATCCAAAATGTAGTGCAGACTTTTGGTGTAAATCTCCATATTTCCTAAGAAATTCCAATCTCACGGTCCCCAACTGCGGAAAATGGGCTAACGTGTTGTCAATGGCACTTTTGCGGGATTTGCGGGGTCCGCAGGGTGCGGAGATCAGGGCGTGCCCTCACGGGCCGGCTGCGGTTGTTTGGCCAGTTTTTCAAGTTCGGCCAACACCCGCTTGGCAATCTGTATCGCCGGAATGCGCTGGCCGAAATGCAGGGTGACTCCGGCCCTTTTGATCTCGTCGGGTGGGATATCGCCGCCGTAAAGGTAAATGGGCAGGTTCTCCAACCCCTTGGTAGCCCGAACGAGGCGGGCGCTCTCAATTCCGGGCAGGTCAGTCATCCGCTGCGAGATCAGTACGGCGTCGGGCGAAGACAGGCGCAGCCGCGAGAGACCGTCGAGCGTGGCCGATGCCGGCAGGACCTCGACTCCCTTTTGTTCAAAAAGGTTGCGCAATACCATCGCCACAGTCCGGTTGTCGTCAATGATGAGCACCCGTTGGCGCTCCGTAGTCCGGACCTCCCCGCGTTCGAGCACCGTGGTCACGTAAAAGGCGATATCGCTCTCGACTTCCGGCTGATCTTCTTCAAACTGGCAGCCGAGCAAAAACTCGCTGCCGGCCGAACGCACGTTCTTCACCGCCGCCCGAATCTGCTCGAGCACGCACCCGTCCGGCAAGCTCAAATCGACTTCGATCGTGGTGTTGTTTTCCATTTGGCAGGACGTGCGGATCCGGCACCCGCCGATGCTGATGTCTTCGATGAGGCCCGTGTACCGGTTTCCGCCATACTGAAAACTGCACGGGATCTGCGCCCGCACCCGCTCAAACTTCCGAAACGAAACCGTCTGAAATTTCGTCGGCCAACTGATCCTGCAGTAGGAGTGGTACTGGCGGGTATCCCAGTCCAAAATCATGGTATCGAATGCGCAGGCCAGCCCGTTATACAGAAACCGGACAATGCACGGCTGGTTCTCCCGGATCGCCGCAAACCGGTTATTAATCCGAGGCCGGTCGATAAGCAGGTAGCTCGATTTGCTCCATCCGCGCACACACGTGGTAAAACGCGGCGCCGATGCCGCGAATGGTTCCGGGTGAAGCACCAGCGGGCAGCCAACGTTCAAGTACAACTCCAGATCCTTTTCATCAGCCATGAGCGTTGTTCCTAACAGTCCATCAACCGTGTTCTAACAAAAAACGCATGGGACGCTCGCCCCTGTCGAAAATCGTGCCTGCGCGCTACAGCACCCCCAGTCAACATAACACGTTCCCCCACCGTTTACAACAGCCTCCCGCGGAACTTTTCCCCCGGCCTTCCTCCATTTCGTTACCCCGGCTCACCACCTCAACGCGTGGCGACCGCAGGCCCTCTTTGCGCTTTTTTGCTTGACAAACACCCGCACGCGGTGGTATACATAGCAGCGGTTTGACGACTCAAGGGCTTTTTATGCCCTGTCCAGGCTTTTTCCCCGTAAATCGGCGTATATTATGGTCATTTGGCGCGGCTTTGTTCGCGGCGCGGTTTGGCCCACGGCTTTCAAGCCGCGGCTTCCAGCCCGGACAATCATCAACACTACGGGAGCCCGCATCCGCGGGATCGGCAGGTCTGAACACCAAGAAGTTTTCCAGTCAAATTGTCTCAGACGTTTTGAGCGCCAATGACATCGTGGGCGTGATCGGCGGCTACTTGGAACTCAAGCCGGCCGGCACGGCCCGGTTCAAAGCGCTCTGCCCGTTTCACAACGAGAAAACACCCTCGTTCACCGTCAGCCGGGACCGGCAGCAGTTTTACTGTTTCGGGTGTGAGAAACACGGCGATGCCATCCGTTTTCTGCAGGAGTACGAAGGCTTGACGTTTCACGAGGCACTGCGCAAGTTGGCTGACAGGGTCGGCATCCGCCTGCCCGCAGCCACCGAACGCGATAACAAAGACGAGTTCCTGCGCGTGCAACTCGTGGAACTGAACAAGTTTGCCTCCGCCCATTTCGCCCAGATGCTCGAAGACCCGCTCAAAGGCAGCGCCTGCCGCCACTACATGAAAACGCGCTCACTCAAACAGGAAACCACTAAAAAGTTCGCCCTCGGCTATGCGCCCGACGGCTGGTCCGTCCTGCTCGAAAAAGCCCGGACCGCCGGGTTTAAGGACAACGTCCTGGAGTCGTCCGGGCTGATGAAACACGGCGAGCGCGGCTCCCTCTACGACGTGTTCCGCAACCGCCTGATGATCCCCATCCGAGACGTATCCGCAAACATCGTGGCGTTCGGCGGGCGCGACCTCGGCGACGCCACCCCCAAGTACATCAACTCGCCCGAAAACGCCCTCTACAAAAAAAGCCGCGTCCTCTACGGCCTGTTTGAAGCGCGCGACGCAATGAAAAAGGATAAACGCGCTATCCTCGTCGAAGGCTATTTCGACCTGATGCGATGTTTTGACGCCGGAATTTGCAACGTCGTCGCATCCTGCCGCACCGCACTCACCGCCGAACAGGCCGCGCTCATTCACCGCTACGTCCGCGAGGTCGCCGTCGTGTTCGATGCCGACGCCGCCGGCATACGCGCCGCCATCCGGGGCGTCGGCGTACTGGCAAACGCCGGCCTCACCGTCCGCGCCATGACGCTCCCCGACGGCAAAGATCCCGACGACTACATCAAAGCCCACTCGGCTGCCGAGTTCCAACATTTAGTTGACAACGCCGCGGATTTGATTACCTTCTACATCGCCGCAAACGCACAAAATACTTCCACGATCGAAGGCCGGACAAGCCTCGCTCGAGACCTGTTCGGTCTCATCGCCGTTATCAGCGACCCCCTCCAACGCGACGAATACCTCAAGCTGGCCGCCGCCTCACTGCGGCTGGATTACTGGCGATGCCGCGACGAATTCGCGCGGTTCGCCCGCGATCAGCAGGCCCGCCAGCAACATTCCACAACCACTCTTGCCAAATCTGCAGACATCGCAAAAAACGCCGCTTTCTCCCAACACGACCGCGATTTCATCGCCGCACTCTTGTCCAATGACAGCCTCATCAATAAGACTCAAGAGACGCTCAAAGACGTTCCCCTGCCCGACGGGCCTGTTGGCGAAATC
>JAPLKX010000383.1 GCA_026387845.1 Candidatus Hydrogenedentota bacterium
GCGCGAGCCGGGCGAGGTGATCAAGGGCGAACTCGACGCCGAGGACGCAACCGCCGCGGCCTCTTCCCTGATTGGCCGGGGGTACCACGTGATCCGCGTGAGCGACGCGAACGCGTTGGCTGGGCGGCGCGTGCGGCTGCGGCTGGGGATGTGGGGCGGGCTGAAACGCCGCGATTTGGTGCGGTTCACGAGGGACACATCGAGCCTGCTTCGGGCGGGCCTGCCGCTATCGCAGGCGCTCGTGACGCTGCGGAACAGGGCGGGCAAATCGGGCTGGCGGGCCGTGTTGGGCGGGTTGCGCGCACGGCTCGAAGACGGCCAGACCTTTTCGCAGGCGCTGGCCGCGTATCCAAACATTTTCGATGCCATGTACGTGAACCTGGTGCGGGCCGGGGAGGAGAGCGGCAAGCTGATCGAGGTGCTGACGCGCCTTGCGGACCTCGGCGAGAAACGCGACGAGATCCAGGCGCGGGTGAAAATGGCGATGGTGTACCCGGCGGTGATGCTGGTAGTCGGGATTGCGACGGTCTTCGTGATGGTGAGTTTCGTTGTGCCGATGTTCACGAGCGTGTTCGAGGAGACCGGCCAGACGCTGCCGCTGGTGACGCGGATGCTGGTGGCGGTCAGCCATTTCATGGCGAAATGGTGGGCGGCCGTGATTGGCGGCGTATGTGTCGGGGTATTTCTGGCGGGGCGATACATTAAGACGCGCCCAGGCAGGCGGATGTTGGACGGGCTGGCGTTGCGCGCCCCGCTGGTGGGGCGTGTGTTGCGGCAGTACGAGATCGGGGCGTTTGCGCGGACGCTCGGGACGCTGCTGGGTTCCGGGATACCGGTGGTGAGCGCGTTGAACATCACGGCATCAACCTTGCGCAACACCCGGTACAGCGAGGCCGTCCGCTCCATGGTGGCGGAAGTGCGGGAAGGCGGCCTGGTCAGCGCGTCCGTGGGCGCGTGTGCCCTGTTCCCGGAATCCGTGGCGAACGTGCTCGGGGTTGGCGAGCAGACGGGCGATATCGCGGGGGCGTTTCACCAGCTTGCGGACGAAAATGAGCGCGATATCGACCGGGAAGTGAAGGTGATGATGACGTTGATGGAACCGCTGATGATCGTCCTGATGGGGCTGGTGGTCGGGTTTATCGTAATCGCCATGCTGCTGCCCATTTTCAGCCTCGGCGACGCCATACAAATGTAGGCCTGTTCAGACTATTCAATGCGGGCATTCCCCCACTCTGGCGTGATTTGTTGAAACAACTGTTTTCAAGGACATATAATTCGTCTGGCAAACTAATCGTCTGCCCCGCGAGGATGCAGCCATGACCACCGACAAAGAGAAATTGGAGTTGGCGCGCGTTGTCAACAAGACGCAGCACCTTTTGCATCACGCGTTTTTGCGGGGCGTGTTCAGCGTGTTGGACGCGCATAATCTGCCGGTGCTGACGCCGGCCCAGGTGCACATGGTGATGACGGTTCGTCAGCAGCGGGAGGTGACTCTCAAGCAATTGGCGTCGGCGCTGCATGTCAAGGCGCCGGCCGCATCCGCGATGGTGGAGCGGCTGGTGGAGATGGGCATATTGACGCGGGAGGAGAACCCGACGGATCGGCGCGAGGTGCTGGTCAAAGTATCGGCGAAGGACGAATCGCACATGCAGGCGATGGAACGCCGGCATTTGCAGTTTGCCATGGAGCTTATCGACAAGATCGGGATGAAAGATGCGCGGTTGTGGGCAGGCCTGTGCAGGCGGATAGGCGCAGCGCTGGCACAGGAAGAGAATTTGTGAAAGCGAGTACGTAAAGGGTTTGATCCCGTAGGCAGGGAAAACACACATGAAAAAGAGCACGGCCTATTTGTGGATTGTGATGATCATAGCGGCGGGCGCACCGGGCGCCGAAGCCCAAGGCCCGCCCGGACGCAACCTGCCCCCGCCGGAGGTTACCCTGGCAACCGTGGAATTGAAGACGGTGCCGGTAACCTACGAGTTCGTGGGCCTGACGCAGGCGTCAAAGACGGTTGAGGTGCGGGCCCGCGTCCAGGGTTTCTTGGAGACGCGTGATTTCCAGGAGGGCGCATACCTCAACGAAGGCGACCGGCTTTTTACAATTGATCCGCGATCATTCAAGGCGGACAAAGAAATCGCGGCAGCCCAAATGGAACAGGCGGAGGCCCGGGTGAGGCTCGCCGAGCAGGAGGTGAAACGGTTGCAGTCGGTGACGCAGCCGGGCGCGATTACGCAGAGCGACCTCGATCAGAAACTGGCGGAACAGTCGATGGCGTCGGCGGCCTTGCGCCTGGCGCGCGCCCAGCTTGCAAAAGCCGACCTTGAACTCAGCTACACCACGGTTACCGCGCCGCTCACTGGATTCGTTGCCAAGGCCCTGAAGGAGATCGGGAGCCTCGTCGACAGCGGGCAGAACAGCCTGCTCACCGTGATGCAGCAAGTGGACCCGTTGTATGTAAGTTTCCAGGTCACTGAGAGCGATTACCTGACGTGGAAACGCGAGCAGAAGAACGGCCAGTTGGTGTTGCCGCCGGAGATGAAGACGCCGCAGGTCCAGATCACCCTGGCGGACGGCACGCCGTTCGATGCCACAGGCGCACTGGATTTCGAGAGCGTCATTTTTAACACGCAGACAGGCCAGGTCGAGTTGCGGGCCACGTTTAATAACGAAGGCAAAACACTGAAGCCCGGGCAGTTTGTGAAGGTGCACCTGCAAGGATGGCAGCGGCCGAATGCGCTCACGGTGCCGCGGCGGGCGGTCGGCGAATCGCCGGAAGGCGCGTACGTGTACGTTGCCGGCGCGGACAGCAAGGCGGAGCGGCGGGCGGTGAAGCTTGGCGCGTGGGCCGGCACTGACTGGATCGTGCTGGACGGGCTCAAAGAGGGGGAGCAAGTGATTGTCGATGGGCTCACCAAAGTCCGGCCCGGGGCGGCAGTGAGCACGGGTCCGGCTGGGTCCGCACCCGGTGGGCCGGTGGCGTCCGGCGCACCGGCGGCGCCCGCCGCTCCCGTGGCGCCCGCCGCTCCCGTGGCGGCTGATGGGGAGCGGAAGTAATGTCTCGTTTTTTCATAGACCGGCCCATCTTTGCGATGGTGCTTTCGATCGCGATCGTGCTTTGCGGCCTGGTATCACTATATTTCCTGCCGATCGAGTCTTCGCCGCAAATCGTTCCGCCGACGGTGATGATCAGCGCGGCTTATCCGGGCGCGGACGCCGAAACCGTCATGCAATGCGTGGCGACGCCCATCGAGCAGGAACTGAGCGGGATTCCGAACCTCCTGTACTACCAATCGCAAAGCGCGAATGACGGCAGCCTCTCGATTACGTTGTCGTTCGAGATCGGCACGAACCTCGATATCGCGGCCGTGGAGGTCCAAAACCGGCTGAAGCGGGCCGAGCCGCGGCTGCCCGAACAGGTGATACGTCAGGGAACGATGATCGACAAGCGGATGAACACGTTCCTCGGGATCGTGGCGCTGCAATCCGACAAGCCCGAGCATGACGCCCTGTACCTGAGTAATTACGCAACAATCTACATGATCGACACGATCAAGCGCGTGCAGGGCGTCGGGCAGTGCATGGTATTCGGCGGCAAAGACTATTCGATGCGGATCTTGTTGAACCCGGACCGGCTCATGCTGAAGGGGCTTGCGGTGAGCGACGTGGCGCAGGCGATCCGCGAGCAAAACGGCCTGTATGCGGCGGGCGAGATCGGATCCGAGCCGAACCCGAACCCGCTCGAGTTCACGTATCCGGTGCTTGCGCCGGGCCGGTTGAAAACGCCCCAACAGTTTGAAGACATCATCCTGAGCGCGCGGCCCGACGGGTCGATGGTGAAGCTGAAAGACGTCGGCCAGGTCCAATTGGGCGCGCTGGGCTATGGCACGGCGGGCCGATACAAGGGCCAGTCGACGGCCATCATGATCATCATCATGCAGCCGGGCGCCAACGCGTTGAACACGATGACGGGCGTCAAGAAAGCGCTGGACGAACTCCAGGCCGGGTTCCCGCAAGGCGTCCGGTATGAAATGCCGGTGGACATCACCAAGTTCATCAAGGTGTCGATCGAAGAGGTGGCGAAGACGTTCGCGGAAGCGACGCTTTTGGTGCTTGCGATCGTGTTGCTGTTCTTGGGGAGTTGGCGTGCGACGCTTATACCGCTGGTTGCGGTGCCCGTGTCGATTATCGGGACATTCACGGGCCTGATGGCGCTTGGTTTCTCGATCAACACGCTGACGCTGTTCGCACTGGTGCTCGCGATCGGAATCGTGGTCGATGACGCCATCATCGCGGTCGAGAACGTCGAGCGGCTGATGCACGAGGAGCATCTCGAGCCGCGCGAGGCCACCATCAAAGCGATGAGCCAGGTGACGGGGCCAATCATTGCGAGCGTGCTTGTGCTGGCGGCGGTGTACCTGCCGGTGGCGTTTCTGGGCGGGAGCACGGGGGTGATGTACCGGCAGTTTGGGATCACGATAGCGATCGCGGTGGGCATTTCTGGGTTCGTGGCGTTGTCGCTGAGCCCGGCCCTGTGCCGGATGATGCTCAAGCCGAACCACAACAAGCTTTTTGTTTTCAGGTGGTTTGACGGCGCATTTCGCGGGTTTTCGCGGATGTTTGTGGGCAGTGCCCGGTTGGTGATCCGCGGCGGCGTTATTGCGATATGCCTGTTTGCGGGGTTGATCTGGGCGACTTACTCGCTGTTCAAGATAACGCCGACGGCGTTTGTTCCGCAGGAAGACCAGGGGTTCTTTATGATTGTGGCGAATCTGCCCCAGGGCGCGTCGCTGGACAGGACGACGGCGGTGGTTAAGCAGATCGAAGAGTTCGTGTTGCAGCAGCCGGAGGTGGAGGGGATCGTGGCGTTGTGCGGCCAGGACATGCTCTCGGGGTCGGTCAGCCCTTCCGGCGCGACGATGTTCGTGAATCTGAAGTACTGGTCCGAACGCGAAGGCCCGGAACACGCCGCGGACGCGGTTGCGGGCAGGACTATGGGGCGATTTATGGGACTGAAAGAGGCGATGGTGCTCGCGATTGTACCGCCGCCCATCTTTGGTCTTGGGCTGCGTGCCGGGTTCGAGGCGCAACTCGAGAGCCGCGGCAGCAGCGATGTCCGCCAACTGGCCGAGGTGATGAACGGTTTCGTGGGCGAACTGAACAAAGACCCGATGTTCTCGGGCGTTTCGGGCGTGCTCGATATGGGCAAGCCGAAGATCCGGGTGAACCTGAACCACACCCGGGCGAAGTTGATGGGAATCCCGGTGGGCGAAGTGTACAACACGCTGCAGGCGTACCTGGGCTCGTATTACGTGAACGACTTCAGCATCTACGGGCGCGTGTACCGGGTGCAGTTGCAGGCGGACGCGCAGTTCCGCGAAAAGCCCGAGGATATCCGGAAGATCCACGTCAGGAATTCGATGGGCGAGATGGTCGAGTTGGCGGGGATTCTGGATGTCAACATGGAATCCGGGCCGAACGTGGTGAGCCGGTTTAACAGTTTCTCGTCGGTGCAAATCACTGGCGCGCCCGCGCCCGGGATGAGCACGGGCCAGTGTATCAAGCGGGTGCAGGAAATTGCCGCGCGGGCGCTGCCCCCGGGATACGCGCTCGAGTGGAGTTCGGGTTCCTACCAGGAGATCCGGGCGGGCAACCAGTCGATGTACGTGATCCTGTTTGGTTTGGTGATGGTGTTTCTGGTGCTGGCGGCGCAATACGAGAAATGGTCGCTGCCGTTTGCGGTGCTGATGGCGGTGCCGTTTGGCGCGTTCGGCGCGTTCTTGTCGGTGTTTTTGCGCAAATCGACGGGTGACATTTATTTTCAGATCGGCCTGCTGACGCTGATCGGCCTGGCGGCGAAGAACGCGATCCTGATTGTTGAGTTCTGCTCGAAACTGCGCGAATCCGGCATGGGCATTATCGAGGCGGCGATGACCGCGGCCCGGATTAGGCTGCGGCCCGTCATGATGACGGCAATCAGCACGATCCTAGGCGCGCTGCCACTGCTGCTGAGCACGGGCGCCGGCGCGTCGGGCCGGCATTCGATCGGCGGGAGCGTCGTGGGCGGAATGATGACGGCGACGTTCCTGGCGGTGTTTTTCGTGCCGCTGTTTTTCGTGATCATCCAGTGGACGAGCGAGTTGGGCGGCCGGCGAAAACGCGTTCCAGCCGCCGCCGCGCCTCCGCCAATACCCCAATTGGAAGCAAAGCCCGCAGAAACCCGAATGGTGGACCGAGTTCACCGATCCGACCCTCGAGTCGCTGGTATCGCGCGCAGTCGAATCCAATTTCGACCTCAAGATTGCCGAGAGCCGCATCCGAGAGGCCCGGGCCAACCTGCAAATCACGCGGGCGGGCCTGTGGCCGCAGGTAAATGCGGGAGCATCCTACCAGCGCTCCCAGTCCAAGGCCGTGAGTCCCGCCAACGGCGGCAGCAAGCCGGGATTGTCGGCGACGGTTTCACAGCAGGGCCTCTCGGTAACCGCGACGCCCTCAGGCCCCACAGGCCCCAGCGTGACGGTTGTGCCGGACCTGACAGGCGGCGGAAATTCGCGTGTGACAGTGAACTCGGGCGCATCGGCGCAGAAGGTCGACCGGCAGAGCGACCTGTTCCCGGCGGGATTCGATGCCAGTTGGGAGTTGGACGTTTTCGGAGGGACGCGGCGGGCGGCCGAAGCGGCCCGGGCCGAGGTGGAAGCCGCGCAGGAAAATCGCAATGCGGTGCTGACGACGCTTGTGGCGGAGGTCGCAAGCAACTATTTTGATCTGCGCGAGACGCAGAACCGCCTCGAGATCGCCCGCCAGAATATCAAGATCTTACAAGACTCGCTCGATTTGGTGCGGGCGCGGTTTGAGGCGGGGTTGACCAATGAACTCGATGTGAAGACCGCCGAAGCCCTGTTGGCGCTGACCCAATCGTCTGTGCCGGCGCTCGAGGTTGCGGCCCAACTTTCCATTCACCGGCTGGGCGTGCTCATGGGAAACGAGCCGGGCCTGCTCCTGAACGAACTCGCGACCGCCGCACCCCTACCCCCCACTCCACCCGAAGTCCTTGTCGGGCTTCCTTCAGAACTGCTGCGCAGGCGCCCCGACATCCGGTACGTTGAACGGTTGCTGGCCGCCGCGACCGCACGGGTAGGCGTCGCCACCTCCGACCTGTTCCCCCGCTTCTTCCTGACGGGATCGATCGCGCGGAGCAGCGGCGAGTTTGAAGGGCTCCGGCTTGGCGCAAACCAACTGTGGTCGATCGGGCCGTCGATAAGCTGGCCCGTGTTCGACGCCGGCAGAATCCGCGCCAACATCAAAGTGCAAAACGCCCGCCAGGAACAAGCCCTG
>JAPLKX010000755.1 GCA_026387845.1 Candidatus Hydrogenedentota bacterium
GTTCCGCTTCGCGAATGCCGGCCTTGATTCGTTTCCGCCAGATTGGGACGTTTACTTTAAACGAAACCGTGATCTCGTCTTTCATTTCGTCGGATGTGTTGAGGTACTTTTCTCTTGCGACGTCATAGCCGATGTTCGCCAACGTGGGCGCGACGCCGTTCATGGGCGCGTCTTGTACGAACATTTTGGTCTCATCTGCAATCATTGCGTTTCGCATGCGTGTGTTGTCGTTCCTTGGCTCCTTCATGAACATGTAACCAAACCCCGCGGTGATGTCCGGGTATCCGGCTTTTCGCGCCAGCACGACCTGCTTTTCCCAACTCTCCACCATGCGTTGCATGGCCTCCAAATCGGGATTGGCGGCGCGTATCTGCGCCAGCACTATGGGCGCCGGGGGAGGCGGAGGCGGGAATGCGGCGGGTTGAGGCCAGTCCAACTCGGGCGCGGCCTCCCGGCCCAATGCTTCGAGCAGCCGCGCCGAGAGCGACGGCCTTGACTGCTCGAACCCTCGAAGCTGATCGTCGAGCTTGTCTTTTTCGGTTTGAATCCGGAGGACATCGGCCTGAATGCCAATGCCGACGGAATAGCGGGAGAGGGTGATCTCCTCGAGTTGCGACAGAATAGCCGCCTGTGACTGGATGATGTTCATACTTTCCGCCAGGAAGGCGTATTCAAAATAGGCGTTCTTAACCTGGGCAAACAGTTGGTTTCTCGCGGCATAAAAGCGGGCGAGAGCGGCGTCCGCCTCGAGAGCGGCCTTATCGCCCCTGGTTCGCAGGGTGCCGAACCATGGGAACTTCTGCTCAATCATGAGCTGGGCAAGATACTGACCGGACTGCAGAAACTGCGTATAGCCGAACATCGGGTCTTCCAGCGTAGTCACTTGGGGCAACTTTTCCAGCGCGGCCCGCCAATCCTCGTATCGGGCTTTCAGATTTGGATTATTCTGTGCGGCCTCGAATAGATACTGCCGGAGTTCGTCGTTGCCGGCGAAAAAAACCGGTGGTCGTACATCCTGTGCAACCGCCGCACACGCCATAATCAGTCCAAGTATCATCGCTACTTCTCCTCACTGCGTCTTCGATTACCAGCTCAAAAAATCCAGCCCGTGCACGAGCATCCCACCCAGGTGACCAGCCACGCCTACGGCGACGGCTGACAAGACCAGGAGGGCCCGGCATACGGGCCGAGACCACTTCTCTGCGCGATGATGCGCGGCCAACTCCGACGCCGCGGCGGTCGTAAGCGCAGCAATCCCGGCGCCCGTCCCGACCCACCGGTGGAAGAACAAGACTGTTGTCTCTTCTCCGGAAAAAGAACCGAAAGCGGCCGCGGCCCAGCCCAATGGAACTACAGCCACAACGGAAATTGCGCCCGCAATCAAAGTGAATCGCGCGGCATCCCTGAACAGTGGCCGTGCCGTAGCAACAAACAGAAGCTCCGCCAGGAACGCGCTGATAATCAGTGCAATTGGATAGTGAACGACGACCACGTGCCATTTGCCCGCATAATCGACAAGTCTTGAAAGCGGGGTCTGGGGCTCTTGCTCGTTCTCCGCTTCGTCTGGTGAGTGATCCTGTTCCATCTCCCCGACAGATGTCGAAGGACCTGCATTCTCATTAGGCTCTTCATGTGTCCACGCAAACGGCTGCGCAAGCAGAACAAGGATTGACAGGGAAACCGTATATATAATTTGTTTCACAGGCTTTACTCCACAGCGGACAAGGCCGCGTCGCGCAAAGGGGTTGTCGATATGCAGTTGCTTCATGGCGTTATGCCTTTTGTGAACGCTTTTCTTATATGCCGGGCGCGCCAGACATAGAAAATCGCGGGATAAACGGCGAGCTCCATGATGGTTGACGTCATGACGCCGCCGACCATGGGTGTGGCAATCCGTTTCATGACGTCTGCGCCGGCGCCGTGGCTCCAGAGGATGGGCAACAGGCCGGCGATGATGACGGCGGCCGTCATGGCCTTGGGCCGGACCCGTTTTACGGCGCCGTGGTAAATGGCGTCGCGAAGGTCTTCCATCCGGCGCATCAAGCCTTTGGATATCCATTCCTCGTACGCGAGGTCCAGATAGAGCAGCATCACGACGCCGGTTTCTGCGTCCAACCCGGCCAGCGCGATGATGCCGACCCATACGGCGACACTAAGGTTGTACCCGTATAGGTAAAGCATCCAGAACGCGCCAACAAGCGAAAACGGGACCGCTAGCAATACAATGCCTGTTTTGACGAACGATTGGGTGTTCAGGTAGATGATCAGGATGATGATGAGCAGCGTCAGCGGAACGACCAGGAGCAGGCGCTGTTTTGCCCGCACCATGTACTCAAATTGGCCGCTCCAAAAGATGTTGTACCCTTGAGGAACCGATATGGTCCCCGCGGCTACGGCATCGTTGACGGTTTTTTGCGCTGTCTCCACGTACGAGCCGACGTCAATGTCCTGGACGTCGACGTAGATCCACGCATTCGGGATGGCATCCTCGCTTTTGATGCCCATAGGCGAACGGACGACGCGGATGTCGGCCAACTCGCCCAGTGGGATGTGTGCGGCGGTTGGCGTTGGAATCAGGACTTGCTTGAGGTCTTCGAGGTTGTCGCGGAAGTCGCGGTTATATCGAAG
Organism: Candidatus Hydrogenedentota bacterium; assembly: GCA_026387845.1. GTDB lineage: Bacteria > Hydrogenedentota > Hydrogenedentia > Hydrogenedentales > SLHB01 > JAPLKX01. The sequence continues at coordinate 2,629 of JAPLKX010000755.1, forward strand.
GGTGATGGCATATCGTTCAAGCCCCTCGACCGTCGTTGTCAACGGCATTCCGCCGAGCGCCACTTCGAGCACGTCCTGAACATCGCCCACATTCAGTCCATATCGGGCAATTGCGTCCCGGTTAATTGTAAACTCGATGTAGTTGCCGCCCATGACGCGCTCGGCAAATACGCTGGCGGTGTGCGGGACGTTTCGCATAACGGCTTCAATTTCGGCGGCAATCCGCTCGAGCTCGGTCAGGTCAGGTCCGGCCACCTTTATGCCGACGGGTGTCTTGATACCCGTGGCAAGCATGTCGATGCGCGTCTTGATGGGCATGGTCCAGGCGTTGGTGAGGCCTGGAAATTTGATTGCGGCATCCATGGCCTTCACCAGCTCATCCGGGGTGCGCCGCCGGCGGGCCAGGACATTTCCTGTGGCGGGGTCTTTAATGTCCAGTTCCGGCCACTCCTTTTCTTCGTTCAACTGGATTGTAGTTTCAATCATGTCGAACGGAGCGGGGTCGGTAGCGGTTTCGGCTCTGCCTATTTTTCCAAATACATGGTGCACTTCCGGAAAAGTGCGGATAATCTTGTCCGTCTGCTGAATGAGTTCTCGGGCCTTTGTAGGTGAGATGCCGGGAAACGTGGTTGGCATATAGAGCAAATCGCCCTCGTAAAGGGGCGGCATAAACTCCGAGCCGATGTTCTGGAATGGGAACAGCGGGTTAAGCCGGGTGGCGAGGTTTTGGATCCTGCCGGGGGGAAGCCAGGCATTTACCATTCTGCTCCACGGAAAAAAGACCCACACCACCACGAGAAGGGCTGCCAGGATCACCAACAGCCGGAACCGGATCGCGAAATCAAATACTGGATGATATATCCACATCAGGAATCGATTGACGGGATTCTTTTCCTCCGGCCAAATACGCCCCCGGACAAAATACCCCATCAGGACTGGCGCCACCGTTATGCTTAACAAGGCGGCGGCGGCCATTGAATACGTCTTGGTGAAGGCGAGCGGCTTGAACATCCGCCCTTCCTGTGCCTGCAACGAGAATACGGGGATGAAAGAGACGGTGATCACGAGCAACGAATAAAAGAGCGTCGGCCCTACCTCGATGGAGGCGTCTCGAATGATCTGCCAGTGATCCTTTTTGCCGCGGTCGCGCTCGATATGTTTGTGGGCGTTTTCGATCATGATGATGACGGCGTCGACCATGGCGCCTACGGCGATAGCGATCCCGCCAAGAGACATGATGTTTGAACTGATGCCCTGCCAGTACATGATGCTTAACGAAATGAGCACCGCCGTGGGCAGGATAAAAATGGCAACGAGGGCGCTGCGGAAATGAAGCAGAAAGATGATGCAAACCAGGGCCACAATGGCCGATTCTTCGAGGAGTTTTCCTTCGAGTGTGGCCACGGCCCGGTCGATCAGGGCGGTGCGGTCGTACACCACTTTGTACGTCACATCCTTGGGCAGCGCCGCCATGACTTGGTCCAGCCGCCTCTTAACGTCCGTGATGACCTGCCTGGTGTTTGCGCCGTACCGCACGACAACAATGCCGCCCACAACCTCGCCTTCCCCGTTCAGTTCGGCAATGCCTCGTCGCATATCGGGCCCCGGCTCAACGACGGCTATATCGGATAAATAAACGGGTGTGCCGTTCGCCCCCAAGCTGACGACCACTTTCCTAAGTTCGCCGACATCCTGAATGTATCCCCTCACGCGCAGGATAAACTCCTTTTCGGCCATTTCGATGGAGCGCCCGCCGACTTCGCCGTTGCTTTTCATGACTGCGTCGCGCACCATGGCGATTGGCAGGTCGTAGGCGCGCAGCCTGTTCGGGTCGACGCTGACCTGGTACTGCTTGACAAACCCTCCCAGCGAGGCCACTTCGGCGACGCCCTCAACTGAAGAAAGCTGGGTCTTGAGATGCCAGTCCTGGAGTGATCGCAATTCGGCGAGGTCGCGCTCTTTTGATTCAAGCGCATACATAAAGGCCCAACCAACACCGGTCGCGTCCGGGCCCAACGAAGGAGCCACATTTTTGGGAAGGCGAGATGTGAGGCCGCTCAAATATTCCAGCACGCGGCTTCGCGCCCAGTAGAGGTCGGTGCCGTCTTCAAAAATGACGTAGACAAACGAGAAGCCGTAAAACGAGTAACCTCGGACAACCTTGGCATACGGCACCGAAAGCATCTTCGAGGTGATCGGATAAGTTACCTGGTCCTGCACAATCTGGGGCGCCTGACCCGGCCATTCCGTATAGATGATGACTTGTACATCCGACAGGTCCGGAATAGCGTCCAGAGGAATATTCCACAGCGAATAGAGTCCCAGCAGGATCAGGAAAAAAACGGCGAGCAAAACGAAGAACTTATTGTTCAGCGAAAAATCGATGACCGCTTTAAGCATGCTGTCTTTTCCCGTGGAGGTACTACATGCCGTGGGCGCCGTGGCCGGATTGTGGCATGGGCGCCATAGGTTCTTCGGCCGGCGGCGCATTGGGCGAAGCCGGCTCCGCCATCGGTTTTGGCTCGAGCATTTTCTGGATCGCCTCGCGCAGTTGGCTTTCCGAATCAAGCATGAACTGGCCGGAAGTCACTACCACTTCACCGTCGTTCAGGCCGCTGAGGACCTCATAGGCATTGTTGTCTGCGCGTGCGCCCAGCGTGACTTCACGCGGGTCGAACTTGCCGCCCTCGAGCGCGACAAAGACCGTATTGCGCTCGCCGCTGCGCAACACCGCCATGCTCGGGACCAGCATCACCGACGGGGCGAGCTCGGATGTAATCTCGAGATTAGCGTACATGCCCGGTTTCAGAAGCCCCTCGGGATTGTCGAACTCCAGCCGGACCTGCGCCGTCCGGGTCTTTTCGTCCAGGGTTGGATAGATGTAGGCGAGTTTTCCACGGAATCGGCGTCCAGGAGAATAGGGCAGCGTTACGGCCGCGTCTTGCCCCTCCCGAATAAAGGGCAGGTCGGCCTCATAAATCTGGGCCATCAGCCATACCGTAGACAGGTCCGCCAGTTGGTATACCCGTTGACCGGCATCTACGCGGGCGCCCTGCACCATGGCCTTTTCAACGACAATGCCGGCGCGCGGTGCATATACGACCATCGCGCGTTGGGGCTGGTTAGTTTTCTCCAACTCGCGGATCTGGTTTTCAGAAATGTCCAGCAACGACAACTTCTGGAGGGCCGCCTGTTTCACGGCTTGTGTGGTTATTGACGGAGCTTTCGACGCGGCGTTTGCGGCAATCACATAGTCGTACTGCGTGCGATAGAGGTCGGGCGAGTAGATGGAAAAGAGCGGTTCACCCTCCTTCACCGGCGTGCCGGTCGTATTGACGTACAGGCGCTCGATCCAGCCGGCAAACCGGGTGGTGACGTCGACCAGGGTCGTCTCGTCATAGGCGAAAAACCCCACCGTCCTGATGTTTTTCCGCAGTGGTCCGCGGGCGACTGGGGCGGTGCGAATTCCCATGTTCTGCTGGGTGACAGGGTCGATGACGATGGTTGCGCCCGTGGTCTCCTCGCCTTCATAGACCGGGACCATGTCCATGCCCATGCTGTCTTTCCGCGGCGTCTGGCTGATTTCTCCGGGCATCATGGTCGACTTGTAGTAAAGGATCTTCCTCTGGCCGCCAGTTGGGGGCGGAGATGTTGGCGGCTGGGTGGCTTGGGGGGCGGCGGCGTCTTGCGCCTCTGCAAAGGCCGCAAGGTTGGGAATAATGTGTCCCACATTGGGCATAGATCCCCCGAGACCCATGGAAAAAATGGCCGCCACGACGGAGGAACCCACAAAGGTCAGAACCATCTACACCTCCCGTCCGGCTCAGGCTGAATCCGTACGTGAGACTCAAATTAGACTTTCGAGAGGCGGTTCCTCCTCTAGAAGGAACAGGCCGCCAGACTCTTACAAGACGGTTACAACAAAACCGGCTGGAAATGTTCCCGCTGGTTCCTTAAAAAGGAACCTGGCCAGCCGGCTCTGGGCTGTCTATACTCCCGCCCCCGCCGTGCCGCCGCGGGCAGACTCGTCTGGCCGCGTTTTTCCAGACTGGCTTGTAGACGGGTTTAGCCGGGCTTCAGCGTCAATCAGGAAGGCGCCCTGGGTGACGACTTTTTGACCAACGTTCAAGCCATCGATGATCGGATAGAACTCGCCGGTGCGCTCGCCAAGAGTGATGGCCCGGGCATCATATACGCCGGGAGCCGTCTCCACGTAGACCACTTTCCGGTCGCCGGTGTCAATGACGGCGCTTTCGGGAATAGAAGGCACTCCTGCGATCCGGCGTTTCTGCATGGCCATGCCGCAATTGCAGATCCGGCAAACACCCGGCTTGTCGCTGAGCTCGTCCGGATGCATCGGGCAAGAATAACCTTCGGCCCAGCGTTCGGTGGAACCGCCGTCAGCGGTTTCCACTTTGGCTTCTTTTTGCTTCTTGTCGAGTTTCATATTGCACAAGGGGCAATCGCCGGGCTTGTCCGACACTACTTCCGGATGCATCGAGCAGGCGTAATAGGCGGCGCCGCCGGCTAACGAGGCCAGGTATTTGTCGGCGTCGTCCTGTTTTGTTGTGGGTAACGCGACTGCGGCGGCCATAGTAGCCTCTTTTTGTGGCTTCTCTTTGGCACTTGCAGCGGTTTCCTCGCCCGCGGCCGTACGCAATGAGGCGTTTATGTACATTCCCGGCTTAAGTTTCCCATCGGGATTCGAGACCACCACTCGAACCTTCACGGTCCTGTTGTCTGCGTCGATAGTCGGGTAAATGAAGTCAACCGTGCCATAAAAAATTTTCCCCGGCCATGAAACGGTGGTGATTTCGACAGGCATCCCGATCTTGACGTGCGAAATATCTGCTTCCAGAACTTTTACCTGAATCCATAAGGTTGAGAGATCGGCGATGGTGTAAAGAGGGGTACCTTCTTCGACGGATTCTCCCTCGAGGACCGCCTTCTCAATAACCGTTCCGGACATGGGCGAATATAGCGTCACGGTATCTTGAATCTTGCCGCTCTTGATTATTTCTTCCAACTGCTGGTCCGTGAACCCGGCCAATTTCAACCGTTTCCGGGCCGCGGCGGCCAACTGCTCCGATCTTGTCTTTTCCAGTTGCGCGAAGTCAGGGTCCTTTATGTCGAGTGTCTTTTGAATGCCGACGGCCCGGATGTATTCCTGTGAAGCGGCAAGGAATTTGGGGCTGTAGATGCGGGCCAGGGGTTGGCCTTTGCCCACGGTCTCGCCTACCGCGTTCACCATCAGGTTCTCGATTCGGCCTGGAAACCGGGCCACGAGTTTTAGCGTGCTTGCTTCGGCCGCCTCGACCACGCCGTATGATCGGACCGTGTGCCTCAGCAGCCGGTATAAGACAGGTTCAACTTGAATGCCGCCCTGCATGATCCTTTCCGGCGAGACCTGTACGCGCGCCAACGTGCCTTCCGGCAATTCGGTTGCAGTGCCTTTTTTGCGTTTTGTGAGGTCCATCCCGCAGATGGGGCATTTGCCGGGGCGGTCGCGAACCACGAACGGATGCATGCCGCAGTAGTACTCCCATTCCTGGTCGGCGTTCTCGAAGCCGGCGTCTTTTGCGTCGTTTCGGCCCACGATTTGGGTAGTCTGGTGTGTCCGCTGCCACCTTTCGTAATAGTTTTGAATGTGGTCCCAGTAGCCAACCACAACGGCGGTCACAATCAGGATAAAAATGAACCTCAACCGGATTTCGAGGAACTTAAGGAAAAAGACAATCCGGCGCAGAATTGAGGTCTTCTTTTGGTTTTCAGGCATGGGCTAATTCCTCACCAGTTATTTGGACCTGCTCGGCGCCGTGAAGTTTTCTCCAGCGTCTCGTTTCAACGTGATAGAAAAGCACCGGCAGGAAGATGTCGATTACTTCGTCCGCAATGAGAAGGCCGCCCAGGACGGGAGCGGCCATGGGTGCGATGACTTCGGCGCCCACACCCGTGGACCACAGCATCGGGGCGAGGCCTATGATGGCGGTTGCTTCGGTCAGGAACTTCGGGCGAAGCCGGTGGACGGCCCCTTCCAGCACGGCCTGTTCCAGATCTTTTATGGTGGCAATGCCGGCAAGCCCGCCGCGTTCGGCTATGGCATCACGCAGGTAGACCAGCATGATGATGCCCGTTTCGGTTGCCATGCCGAAGCAGGCGATGTACCCGACCCAGACCGCCACGCTGAAGTTGTATCCAAAGAGGGTTTGGAAGAGGACGCCTCCGGCCAGTGCTCCCGGCACCGCCAGCATCATGAGTACCGCGTGCGTAAA
>JAPLKX010000206.1 GCA_026387845.1 Candidatus Hydrogenedentota bacterium
GTCGCCGCTACTTCCCGCTGTCCTCTTTTATACTCACGATACTCACGGGACATCCGTCCGGTAAGCCGTACCCGCCTTCGGTGGCGACGATTTCACCTGCCGCCAGCCCGCTTAAAATCTGGACCACCTCCGGCGTCCGTACACCGGTTTGTACTTCGGTCTCGTAGGCTTTACCGTCGCGTATCACGGTGACCACGGCTGTGCCGTTGTGATCGGCCACGGCGGCTACGGGCACAACCACGGCATCGGCGATCTCGGGCAGGTCAATCGTCACCGACGCCGACAGCCCCGGTTGCAGCATCTCCTTCTGGTTGTCCACGAGCACAAATGCATCCGTGTCTCCGGACTGGGCGTCGGCCTGTTTGGACAGCCGTTCCAGCCGCCCTTCAAAGGCCTGCTCGCCGAGCCAATTTGCTTTTACCGTCGCCTTGGCCCGTTCCTGCACCTGCCCCCGGAACTTCGAGGGCACCCGCACCTGAACAAACAACGACGACAGATCGATCACTTTTCCCAGCGCCGTGGGCTGCTCGACGTACATGCCCTGGCGCACCGAAAGTTCCGTCACGACCCCGTCAATTGGCGATTGGATCGAGCACTGCTGGACGGCCAACTCCTGTGCCGCGACTTCCGCCTGGGCGCCGGCGAGTTTGGCCTTTGCCTCGTCGATCATCTCCTGCCGCGACCCGTTCTGGGCCAGTTTCCCACGTTGCTGTGCGGCCTTGGCGGCGGCCTCGCTGCTTGCGGCGGCCGCCTTGGCCTGTTCGAACTGAACGCTGGATATTTCGCCTTTCTCGAACAACGATTCCAGCGCTTTCAACTTTACCCGCTGCGATTCCGCCGCGGCCTCGGCGTTGCGTGCCTCTTGCCGCGCCGCCTCGATCTCCTGCGGCAACGGCCCGCGCTCCACCATGGCCAGGCTCGCCCCGGTTTCATTCAGCGCGGCCCGGGCTTTGGCCAGTCCCGCTTCGTGCTCGCGGCCATCAAGCGCCACCAGCGTCTCTCCTGCCTTCACCGCGTCGCCTTCATGCACGGTTACCGCCTGCACCACGCCGGCTATTGCCGGCGACACCACGGCCGTTTGTTCCGGCACGGGCACCAGCGTACCTACCACGTTGAGTGTCGGCCGGATCGATTCGGTTCGCGCGGCGATTACGTGAACGACGACCGCCGGCTGCGATTCTTCCGGGTCGCCTTCGGGTGTTGTTGCCCCGCACCCCGCAAGCAACGCCGGTAAGATAAGAAACGTGGCTAGAGCAAGTGTTTTCACGAGCTGCTCCTCTCAATCTGCGTCCGGCCCAACGTCCGGACAAGCAGGTAATAGACCGTGGGTGTGGCTACGAGTGAAAGCACGAGCGAAATACACAGCGCCCCGATTACGCCGATCGCAAGCGGCCTGAGCATGTCGGCCCCGGCGCCCACACCGTAAGCCAGCGGCAGCAGCCCGAGGAACGCCGTCAGCGACGTCATCAATACCGGGCGCAATCTGCGCCGGCCCGATTGCACGAGCGCCTCGATCAGCGGCAGCCCCCGCCGCTGAAGCTGTTCGACGAAGTCCAGCATCAGAATCCCGTTCTTGGCCACGATTCCAAAACCAATGATGCCCCCGAGGAACGAAACAATGTTCATGGACACGCCCGTCAACCACAGCGCGCCCACAACGCCTGGAAGCGCCAACACCGCACCGATTACAATCGCCAGCGGATGCAGCAGGGTGCCAAACTCCAACACAAGCACCGCAAACACCAGCAGTACCGCCATGATCAGCACGCGTGTCAGGTTCGCGAACGACTCCTGCTGCTGTTGGTATAACCCGCCGAACTCAATTGTGGCGTTGGACGGGATCTGAACGTGCTCGCGGATCGCTTTTTTGATGGCTGCAATGCCGCTCCTCAAGTCGATGCCCGAGAACCGGCCCGAAACCGCTATGAACTGCCGCTGATCTTCTCGATGCATCTCGAGCAGCCCCGCCTCATGTTCAAGATTCGAGACATCGTTCAACGTGACCCGCGTACCCTCCTTCGACCTCAGCGGCATCAGCGATATGTCCTGTTCCCGCCGGCGATACGCCGGGTCCGCCACCACCCGCACCGCCACCACATGCCCGCCCTCGAGCACGTACGACGCCTCCGCGCCCTCGAGCGTGGTCCCGACCTCTTCGCCGAGTTCCGATACCGTAAACCCCGCCCGGGCCGCCGCGGAACAAACCACCCTGAAAATCGAAGACGGGCCCGCCACTATCAACCCGTCGCTGACATCGACCACACCCGGTATTTGTTCAATGTTCTCCGCTATTTGAGGGGCAAGCGACTTCAGCGTCTCGACGTCCGGGCTGAAAATCTTTATCTCGACGGGTTCGGGCGACCATGTCAGATCGCCTATCAGGTCAGCCAATACGCCGGGAAACTCGAGTTCGAGCGCCGGCTCGGACGCTTCCACCTGCTCCCGGACAGAATCGACCACTTCCTGGGTGGTTTTGTGGCGGTCCGGCTTGAGTTTGACCAGGAAGTCGCCGATGTTGGGTTCCGTCGCGGCCAAGCCAAGCTGCGCGCCCGTCCTGCGCGAATAACTCTCGACCTCGGGCGTGTCGCGCAGGATTTGCTCGATATGCCGCATCATTCGGTCCGTTTCCGAGAGACTCGTTCCGGCAGGGCTGATGTAATCAAGCACGAACGCGCCTTCCTCCATGTGCGGCAGAAAATCGCTGTCGGTGTGCGTGTAAATGAAGATGCCCGCAAGCACCACCGCCCCCATGCAGGCCAAGGCAACCGCTCCGTGCCGTATCGACTGCCGCACCACGCGCTCGTAAAGCCCGATTACGCGCCGCAGAACCCGCCCGCCCTGCTCGAGTTCGTCACGCGCCTCGCCCGCCGGCCCGCGCAGCAAATAAATGCCCAACACCGGCGTGAGCGTGAGCGCCAGGAACAGCGAGATCAGCAGCGCCGCCGCCATCGTAAACGCCAGCGCCCGGAAAAACACACCCGGCACGCCGTCCAAGAATGCCAGCGGCAAGAACACTACCACGGGCGTTACCGTGCTGCCCACCAACGCCGGGCCCACTTCGTGAATCACAAGCTGAATTGATTCGCGCAGCATGTACCCGGCGCACCGCTTGCTGTACATCGCCTCGACCACGACGATGGCATCGTCAATGATGAGGCCGATCGCCGCCGCGATGCCGCCAAGCGTCATCAGGTTGAAACTCATGCCCGCCTCATACATCACCGCCACCGTCATCAGCAGGCATGCCGGTATCGCCACGATCGCCACCAGCGTGGTCTTCATGCTCCGCAAGAACAGGTACAGCACCACCACCGACAACAGGAGGCCAAACCCAATGCTTTCCCAGACGCTCCTCGAACCCTCACGCACGAACAGCGACTGATCGTAAAACAGCGCCAGCCGGACGTCCGCCGGTTGACCCTGCCGAATCGACTTCAGTTCCTCGTGCAGCGCATCGGCAATCGCCACGGTGTTGCCGCCCGGCTGGCTGTACACGTTCACTAAAACCGCCTCGACGCCGTCCGCCGAAACGATCTTGTAGCTGGGCGCGGCGCTCCTTTCCACCGTGGCAACGTCTTTCACCAGAACCGGCGCGCCGTTCGCCCATGCCAGCGGAATTTCCTCGATCTCGGCCGGTTTCCTCACGCGGCCATCCACCATGGCCAGATAAAGTTGCCGGTTCTCTTCGTGCAGCCCGGCCGGCGCGAACATGTTCGTCTGCTTGATGGCGTCTGTCACCTGCGTGAGGGAGAGATGATGGGCGTCCAGCCGCGCCGGGTCCACCACCACGTGGTACTCCGGCTCCTTGCCTCCCACCAGGTCTACCCGCGCCACACCCTTGATCCTCAACAGCCGCGGCTTGATGTCGTACTCCGCCTTTTCCCACAATTCCGTTATAGCGTGCGACGGGCCCGTCAAGCTGATCCCGATGATGGGAAACGACGAGAACGTCAGCCGTTCAACGGTGTATTCGGCTGTGGCCGGCAGCGTGTTGCGAATTTGCGACAGCCGGCCCAGCACGTACAACTCCGCCTGCACCATGTCCGTGCTCCAGTCGAAGAACACGTTCACTTCCGCGGAACCACGGCCCGTGGCGGAACGGATGTTGACCGTCCCCGGCGTGCCTTTCATGGCCTCTTCGATGGGCCGGGTAATCGTCGCCATCATCTCGTCGGCGGGCATCACCCCATTGTCTATGAGAACGACCACGCGCGGGAAATCCGTCTGCGGAAACACCGCGGCCGGCATTCGATAGGCCGAATACACCCCCACAAGACACAACACAAGAGACACAAAAAGGATGATCTTTCTGTGCCGAACCACGTAGCTCGGGCGACCCTCTGCGCCATGCGAACCGAAAAGAGTCGCCATCAGCCTCCTGCCCCCTTGCCGCCGTTGGCCGCCGCGCCGTCTTCGGGCACGCCGGTCAATGTCCCGCCGACGGCTTTCTCGAGGTCCGCCAGGGCCACGGCATAATCGCCCGCCACTCGGATGGCGGCCTGCTGTTGCTGGTTCAGGCTCTGCTGCGCCAACAGCAGGGCCAGCACCGTCTCCTCGCCCGCCTCATACATCCGCTGGGCCGTGTCCACGTTCTTTTCGGCCAGCGGCACCGCTTCCTGCAACGACATCCGCAGCAACTCTTGCGAAGCGCGAACCGTGGCCGCCGCCTGCCGCACTTCCTGCACCACTTCGAGCAACAGTTCCTCGTAATCTTTTTGTTTCTGCGCAAATTGGTATCGGGCCTTCGCTATCTGCGCCCGGTTCTGGTCAAACACCGGCAGGGTCAACTCGACGCTCGGCCCCAGCAGCAAATCAATGTTTTGGCGTTTCTCCAACTCCCGGTCGCGGTGCGCCTCAAACTGCTGAAGCGCATAATCCTGGAGCGCCTGGCTTGGGTTGGAAAAGTCAAAATCGGTCGCCAGCGGCTTCAGGCTTCGGGGCGCGCGCATTTCGGTCCTTTCCGCCTCCAAGCCCACCGACACGCCCGGCAACGCCCCCCGCCGCTGCCGCCGGATTTCCCTGGCCGCCGTATCTATCTCCAACGACGCCGCGCGCACATCCAGCCGCGTTTTCAACGCCAACTCGACCAGCGTCTTGTCGTCGGCAACCGGCTCTGCGGCTGACGGAAGCGCATCAACCAGTTTCACCTCCGCCTGATTCAGGCCCAGGCCAAGCAAATGCTCGAAGGCCGCCGCATTCACCTGGGCGTCCCGCCGCGCCGACTCGAGGCTGATCGTCCCCTGCAATACGTTCGAGCGGATCAGGTTCAGATCCAGGATCGTTGACTCGCCCGCGTTGAATCGGCCCTCCGCCAAGTGCGCCGAACGTTCGAGCAACGCCACGTTTTCCGCCACCACCTTCTCATTCTCCTGCACAACGCGCAGTTGGTAGTAAGCCGTCTTCACCCGCGCAGCCAGGTCTACCGCCGACCGCACCACGGTCAGTACGGTCTGTTCCAACTGGTCCCGGGCGATCCGCTTGCGCAGCGGAAGCTGCCAGATCTCCACCAGATCCTGCGCCAGGCCAAACGTCAGGTTCGACCGGCCGCCCCCTTCGGGAAAACGCGCGCTGAACATCAACTTTGGGTTTGTCAGCAGCCCCGATTGAACCAATTCGGCACGCGAAACACCAATTCCCTGAAATTGAGGTTGAAACCACTTGTTGTTCAGCAGCGCAACC
>JAPLKX010000086.1 GCA_026387845.1 Candidatus Hydrogenedentota bacterium
GTTGCTTTCCTTCACCCCGAAACCGTAGTTGCCGTACTCCGCGCAACCTCCGTTGTCGGCGAGGAACAGAAGAAGCGTGTTCTCCAACCGGCCGTTCTTTTCAAGGGCCTCGACAATCCGCCCGATGGCCCGATCCATCCGGTCGATCATGGCGGCATAGACGGCCATGCGGAGGTCCCACTCATCGTGATCGCCCACGTTGCGATAGGTGGCGGCGTCTTCCCAGGCGGGCACCTCGGAATCGCGCGGCGACAACGCCCATTTCGGATCGATGATGCCTAGTTCGAGTTGTTTCTGGTAACGCCTCTTCCGCAACTCGTCCCAGCCGATCAGGTATTTGCCGCGGTACTTGGCGATGTCCTCGGGGAGCGCATGGAGCGGCCAGTGCGGCGCCGTGAACGCCAGGTAGTGGAAGAACGGCTGGGAGGCGTCGTGTTCCTCGATGCATTTCACCGCGTGATCCGCGAATGCGTCCGTCATGTAAAAACCTTCGGCCGGCGGGACGTACGGCTCGCAATCCAGCGCCATCTGGCGATTCGTGTCTTCCTTGAGCAACTCGAAATAGCTGCTTGCCCCGCTGATCAGGCCGAAATATCGGTCGAACCCGCGCCGGCATGGCCAATGCTCGGGCGCTTCGCCCACGTGCCATTTGCCCGACATGTACGTACGGTATCCCGCGGGTTTGAGCGCCTCGGCGATTGTCACGCAATCCCGGTTGAGATAGCCCTGGTACGGCCCCGGCTCCGCCGGCTTTTTTGACGTGCTCACCATCGCGCCCATCCCGGCCTGGTGGGGGTACAGGCCGGTCAGCAACGCGGCGCGGGACGGGCAGCAGCGGGCCGCGTTGTACGCCTGCGTAAACCGGACCCCCTCGCCCGCCAGACGATCCAGGTTGGGCGTTTGAATCTCCGAGCCATAGCAGCCCAGGTCGCTGAACCCCATATCGTCTGCCAGGATCATCAGGATGTTCGGCCGGCGCGTCTCAGCGCCCGCAACGTGCCCGCCTAATGCGGCCGCAGCAACAACGCTGCCCGCCACGCTCCCGATAAACTCCCGCCGGTTCATTGCCATCTCTCACCTCCGCGTGCTCTGCCGTTAGGGTTGATTTGATTTTGTCGTGGTTGGAGCAATCCGCGATCCGGTTACACCTTTGCGGCCTCGGCCCGATACATCCAGATTTTCCCTTCGTTCTTTTGGGGAGCGCCGGGCGTGCTCCTGCCGTTGTCGATGTACTTTTTCATCAAGTTGGTCAGGCGTTCGACGACGTCGGGGTGCTCGGCGTAAACATTTTTCACTTCCGCGATGTCCGCCTCGAGATCGTAGAGCTGTATGGGCGGCAGGTCCATCGTTTTGGCTTCCTTTGGTGTGGGCTGGCTCCACCCGCCCGAATCGGGGCAGAAAATGAGCTTCCACTTGCCTTGGCGTATTGCAAACGACCCGTTCGACGAATGGTGCACGGTGGCCTCGCGCCCGGCCCGGGGCGTCTTGGCGAGCAACGCGGGAAGAAAACTCACGCTGTCCTCGCCCGCGTTGTCGGGGATGTCGAAGTCGGTGATTTCGGCCGCCGCGGCCATCAGGTCGGCGAGGCAGATGGTGTCTGTGCACGCCGAACCCGCCGCGACCCGCCCCGGCCAGCGCGCGATAAACGGGATATGATGCCCGCCCTCGAAGATGTCCGCCTTGGTTCCGCGGAACACGTAACACGGGTCGTGCCCCTGGGCCAACAGCCCATCGAGATCCGCGATGGGCGCAAACCCGTTGTCACTTGTGAAAATCACGAGCGTGTTGTCGGTCATGCCGTTTCGGTCGAGCGCCTCGAGCACCTGCGCCACCGTGGAGTCTATCTCGGCCACGAAATCGCCGTACAGGCCCACGTTACCCCGGCCTTTGAACTCATCGTTTGGCACAATGGGCGCGTGCGGCGCCGACAGCGGCAGGTACAGGAACAGCGGCTTATCGGCGTAATCGCGCGCATGGCCGTCGATGACGCCGACCGCGTGACGCGTCAGCGCTGGCAGCACGCCTTCGAGCGTGAAATCCTCGGCCATCAGCCCCGCCCGGTGGTACCGCAGTCCTTTCTCGGCTTCCTCCCGGCGTGTTGGCGCTTTCACGACGCGGTTGTCGTCGATGAAATAGTAATCTTCCATGTCGAGTGACGCGGGGATGCCGAAATAGTAGTCAAACCCGAGCGCGGTCGGCCCGTCTTGAATTGGCTGCGCGAAATCGAGGTTTTTCACCCGCTGCTCTTGGCCGTCGGTGGTCTTGAACACCATCCCCAGATGCCATTTGCCGATGCAGGCGGTCCGGTATCCGCGTTGTTTGAGCATCGACGCTACTGTCAGCCTGTCGGTCGGGATCAGCGGCGGCGAGTTCGTGTAAAGTACGCCGCTCTTCAGCGTGCTGCGCCACGAATACCGGCCCGTCATGATGCCGTACCGCGTCGGCGAGCATACCGCCGAACCCGAGTGGGCGTCCGTGAACATCACGCCCTGCGACGCCAGCTTGTCCAGGTTCGGCGTCGGAATCTTGCCGTCCGGGTTCAGGCATTTCACGTCGCCGTAGCCCAGGTCGTCGCAAAGGATGTAAACGATATTGGGAAGCTTAGGCGTATCGGCCGCTCGAGCCGCGGGCGTCCGGCCGCCCAGCCACAGCGCCAACACCCCGCCACCGGATGTCTTCAAAAAGCCACGACGGTCAATCCTACCCATGTTTTCCTCCCTTCGTCGTTTCGGGTCAGACTTGCACAACACGTGCTGCAGGATCAAGCGGAGAAGGCTGTAGGCTATCGGCCGTAGACCGTAGGTAACAAAACGCAGAGGTGGCGGCACGGCAGTGGCTTGCTGGCGGTTCACATTGCACACCGCTTATAGTAAGCACTCGCCAAGGAGCAGCAAATGACCAGCAACACCAGCCACCGTCTCCGCAGCTATATTGCGCCGGGAGCGCCGGCCACGCGGGCGCCCGTTGACGGATCAGAGCCGGACCTCCGGGTCGAGTTCGGGTTCACACCTCGGTGGTACCGGGACCGGCTCGGGGTCGACTTTTCCGAACGGTGGCATCTCGACCCGCTCTACCGCCATGAGACCGTCGTCCGGATGCGCAGGAAACTGAACCGGCATTTTGCCGGCCTGCGCCTCGGCGGCGACCCGGACTCGGCGCGCGCCAATATCGACGGCGTCCACGGCGCCCTGGTCATGGCGATGATTTTCGGCATCCCCGCCGAGTATTACAGCGACAACTGGCCCGCGGCCAAACACGCTTATATGTCCGAGGATCAGATCGCAAAGATCGAAATCCCTTCCCTGCCGGACACGCCGGTGATGGCCCAGTTGCTCGAGCAGATGGACGTGATCGAGCGCGAGTTCGGCCTCGTTGGCGGCTACATCAACTGGCAGGGGGTTTTGAATACGGCATACCGGCTGCGCGGCCACGAGATACTCGCCGACGTCCTGATTAATCCGCCCCTTGCCCATCGCATGTTCGAGGTCGTCGCACAGACGATGATCGCCGGGATGCGGTTGATTTACGAGCGGCAGCGTCGCACCGGCTTTGTCGTCCAGCACGCCACGGTAAGCAACTGCCTCGTCAACATGGTGTCGCCTGAAATCTACCGCGAGCACCTGTTGCCATACGATAAGAAGATCGCGGAGGCGTTCGAGAAATTCGGCATCCACAACTGCGCATGGAACGTCGACCCCTACATCGAAGACTACGCCGGCGTTGCCAAACTCGGCTATATCGACATGGGACTCGACTCAGACCTCGCAAAAGTCAAACGCCTCTGCCCCGACACACGCCGCGCCGTCATGTATACGCCCACCGACCTCGCAAACAAATCCCTCGACGCCATCCGGGCCGACCTCGCCCGTATCCGGAGTGAACTCAGCCCATGCGATATCGTCATGGCCGACATCGATTCCGAAGTCCCCGACCAGCGCGTCCTCGACTTCGCGCAGATTGCCAAAAACCGTCTCTAGGTTGGGACGCCCCATGGCAGTTGTAGGGGGTGTCCCGTTCTGGCTGTGGCCTAGCCGGCGCCGTCCGTGTTCGTCCGTGCCCCCTGCTTCCAGGCTACTTGATTATGTACGCCGCGCCGATCTTGTCCCCCGTCTTCTCCACCCACTCCGTCAACAACCACCTGTGTCTCTTCATCTCGGCATCGGCCTCCGCCTTCCCCGCGAGATTGTTCATCTCGCCGGGGTCGTTCTCGAGGTCGGTGAACTGTTCGCGGTTCCGGCCCGACCTGTAGACGCAATACTTGAACCGAGCCGACCGGACCATCCGACCCTTCTCGCTCTCCACCACCACATGATCGCGCCACAGAGGCGACTTTCCTTCCGCGAGCGGCCGCACGCTCGACCCCGGCCGGCCCGCCGGCATTTCGGCGCCCGCGTAGTCGCAGAGAGTCGGGAGCAGGTCCAGCCCGTTCGAGACCAGGTGCGCGTCGTCAATTCCGCCCGCCCCGATCCGCCCCTTCCAACTCATGATAAATGGTATTCGCACCGCCTCCTCGTACAGGATCGACTTGTGCTCGAGCTTGTGCGCTGAGTCGAAATCCCCGTGGTCGCTCGTGAACACGATCAGGGTGTTTTCTTCAAGCCCCGACGCTGCCAGCGCCTCAAGCACAGTTCCGATCTCGCGATCCACCATCTCCGTCAGACGGCCGTAAGCCCAACGGTGAAGCCGCCAATCGTCCTCCGTCCAGTTTTGCCGAACCCACGAACGGAACGGCCGGACCTCCGTGTACTCCAGCGTGATGCCTTCCGGCTCGTTCTCGGGAATGTTGAAGTTTGCGGGCAGCGGCGGGCAATTCCGCTGTACAAACTTGTGAAGGTCGCCGCTCGATCTCGCCTTGTCCAGCACCTGCTCGCACGTCCGCGAGTCCAAGCTATCTGAATTATGCCCGCCATGAGCCCGCTCGTACGCGTTGATCGCCATGTAACAAATGTCGTGCGGATTGATGAACGACGCGAAAAGGAAAAACGGTTTTTCGTGGGAGGTTTTGAGGAACTCCGCGCATGCCCGCGCCAATCCTTCGCGGCTGTCGTTGGTCAGGTTACGGTACCCGATCTCAGTCAGGTCGTGCATCCGCTTCGGGAAATGGGTCTTGCCCCCGTACACGGTCTCATAACCGGCGTTGCGCAGCACGTTGCCCAGCGAGTTGCGGATCATGTCGTCCGTCACGACGGCGGAGTCCGAGTCCTCGTTTTGGCTCATGCCGATCGCGCTGGGCATCAGGCCCGTCTGCAGGCTGAACCGGCTCGGCACGCACACCGGGTTGCTCGAGTAGGCCCTCTCAAACCGCACGCCCGACGCCGCCAGCCGGTCCATGGCCGGCGTCTGCAGATATGGGTTCCCCGCGCAACTCAACATGCCCGCCGACTGCTGGTCCGTCATGATGAACAGGATGTTGGGCCGCTCCGGCGACGCCGCGCGCGCGCCAATCCCGGCCAGTAATCCGGCCGTGCCCGCCCCCGATGCCGCTAAGAACTCGCGCCGGTTCAGTTTCTTCATGCGGTGTCTCCTTCGCTATAAAGCGCAAGCAAGCTAGCGCACTCGATACCGCAAAAATACCGAAAGTGAGGGTACGGGATCTACTTTGTAGCCAGCGCTTTCTTTGCGCTCTCTTTATCCAGCCCGTACCGCATCGGAATGCTCCCAGGTACGCTTCCAAATCCAGAATGAGCATGTCCATCCCCCGCTGGACCGACTCGACCAGCCCGCCGGCCCGGTGCGGCGTCAAATACGCATTCGGCAGCGTCCGCAACACTACGGCTGCGGGTCCGGCACGTCGATTTCGATAATCTCCAACCCGCCTTTTGGCAGATATCGGTTCGTTCTGGTGTTCATTCGAAGATTCCGTTCTTCTTACCACATCCAACTGATGCAGACAGCGTAGGTCCGAATTCCGATTCGGACTGGACAACCCACCATGCCCGTCTCATTCGGAGATGGGACCTACTTTTTCGGCAGTTTGTTTTCATCGTTTACGGCGGAGGCAAAGCCTCATGGCAAACTGTTCCTGTTTTTTGCGGATAAAAGGGTGGTAAGGAAGGCGTACTGCGGATTTCACTGCTTTTCCTACAAATCCTTACTACTGAACGGTCCAGTTGCTCCGACCGGCCAACTACCCCGGCCAGTATCAAAAAATCCAGCACCGCCAGACCTCCTTTGTAAAGACAGGTCAAGGACTTACGCAGTCTTTGCGCAGTGAAAAACCGCGTTTAGTAGGTCCTGCAATAGCCTGAGACTGATGAATCGGCCTGTTCAGGCGGCGCTAGCCTCCAGGTTGGGCTTGTGGTAATTTACCCGAAGGCGCGGTGCTACGGTGGGGAGTGTAGCTCTATGGTCTACGAAGGCAGGTTCAAATCGCAGGACGGGCTTGACCTCTACGAGCGGGGATGGGAACCCGGCACCGGATTGCGTGGCCGCGTCGTATTGATTCACGGGTATGGCGAACATTGCAGCCGCTATGTGGAAATGGCGCGTGTGTTCAACGCGGCGGGATTCGCCATCCACACCTACGATCAGCGTGGGTTCGGCCAATCGCCGGGCGAACGGGGATCCGTCCGCAACTTTGAATTGCTGTTGCAGGACGTCGACACGTTCCTCGAGCACGTCTACCCCCGGCTCGCGGGCAAGCCGTGGTTCATGATGGGCCACAGCATGGGCGGCCTGGTGCTGGCGTCCTACGCCGAAACCCGAACCGTCGAAGCGCGCGGCTTGGTGTTCAGCAGCCCGTTTCTCGCGCTCAACGCGTCGCCTTTCCTGATCACGGTTGCCGGCATCGTCGCTGTGCTGACGCCATGGATGCCCATCGCATGGGTAGACCATCCTGCCCGGTCGCGCGATCCCAAGGCGGTCGAAGACGCCATGAAAGACCCGCTGATCTACCCCGGCCCGGTCCGGGCATTCACGGGCGTTGAGTTCAAACGGGTCGTACTGCGCGCCCGGGCAAACTTCCATCACATCACGTCGCCCGCCTATATTATCCACGGGACCGGGGACCGGATCGTGCCCAACGAAGGCAGCCGGTTGCTTTACGCCCAGTGCGCATCGCAGGACAAGACGCTGAGGATCTACGAGGGCGGGTACCACGAACTCTGGAACGACATCGAAAAGGCGGACGTTATGGCCGGCATTTGCGATTGGTTGGCCGCACACATCTAGAAACTTCGAGAAGGAGAATCCGCAATGAAATCCACCCGCAGATCATTTCTGAAAACCACCGCAGGAGCCGCTCTGGCTGCCGCCGGATGCGCCACCTATAAGCCGGCCGCCCCCGAACGAATGGCCGCCGCCATAACGCCTAAACGGGCCCGCCGCGTTCTTGGGCCCAACGACCGGATCCGGTGCGGCTTTATCGGGATCGGCGGCCGCGGCAGTTCCATCCTGGACAGCGCGCTCACCTTTGACGACGTCGATATAGTGACCGTCGCTGATACCTACGACGCAAATCGCGAGAGGGCGCTGGACGCTTGCAAGAAGAAGTATTCCGGCGCCACCGGTTACGTCCGGTTCGAGGATCTGCTCGAGAAGGAGCAACTCGACGCCATCATCACCGCCACGCCCGACCACATCCACGTGCCGGTGATTCTTGCCGCGCTGGATTCCGGCCTCGACGTCTACACCGAGAAACCCATGACGCTGACCTGGGAGTCCGCTAAACAAGTCCGCGACGCGGCACATGCCGCCGGCGCCGTGATCCAGGTTGGCACCCAGTTGCGCAGCATGGAAATGTACCAGTGGCTGCGCGACGTCGTGCAATCCGGCGAACTGGGCAAGCTGCTCCGAGTCTGGGTAAACCGCGACGGGAAGGCGGAGCCGCTTGACCGGGCCGACACACCCGCGGACGCAACCGAGCAAAACACCCATTGGCCCTTGTTCCTGCGCGATACAAAACCGTATGCGTACGACCCGCTCCGCTATTTCCACTGGCGGCAGTTCGTCGAGTATTCCAACGGCTACTACGGCGACCTGATGCTGCATCACCTCGACATCTGCCACTTCGTCACCGGGTGCGGCATGCCGTCCGTCGTCAAAGCCGTTGGCGGCATCTACACATTCAACGACGGCAGGACCTGCCCTGACACCGTCAGCGCATTGATCGAGTACCCGGAAAAGTTTCAGTTCAACTACAGCACCACCGTGGGCAATGACCATTTTGGGCTGTTCGAGCGTTACCTGTTTACTAAGGGCACCGTCGAGGTCCGCGACATGGGCCAGATGTCCATATACCGGGGCGACAATGAGGAGAAAGTGGACAGCAAAGGCATTCTCAACGAGCCGCACCTGAAGAATTTCTTCGACGCGATGCGGTCGCGCGGCGCCACAATAGCGCCGGTCGAGGCTGGCTTGATGGGCGCCACCTGCGCTCACATGGCCGTCATGTCCATGAACAGCGGCCGGGCCGCGGCGTGGAACCCCGAGAGCGGGTCTGTCCGCCTCGCGTGAACTCGAATTCGTGCTGGGGCTTAGGAGGACGGGCGTTGTTGGATTTGGCCCCAAAAGGTCAAATGCCCGCGCACGCCTGCCGGAATTCTTGACTTGGGTGGACTTTTACTCCTGCGCCAACGAACCGGGCTAGATCCAGGACCCCAACAGGGAAGATCTCAATTCCCGCAATCCTACCGCAACCTTCAGATAATATAATCTCTTGTATAATTGGCGGTACTGAGGATACTCACACCCAAATTGAAAGGAACATCTCATGAAACGCCGCTTGTTCGTCGCCGGAGTCGCCGTGGTATTTGCCGCGGCCTTGTGTGCCGTATCCGTCTTTGCCAAGGAAGCCACTGGTAAAGAGGACGGGGAGATTGCTGTGAGTTGGGAGAAACTCCCCGCGCCCGTACAGCAGGTCGTTCAATCTCAACTGGGAACGGACCACCCCGAACAGCTAACCCAGGAAACGGATGACGCCTATACAACCTACGAAGCCGCTCAAAAGGTCAATGGGCAACTCAAGGAGGTCAAAGTTGGAGACAACGGCCAACTCATGGAGGTGGAAGACGCCATTGCCGCAGCGGATTTGCCAGCCGCGGTGAATGCCAGGCTCCAGAAGAAAGCGCCGAAAGCCGAGATCAAGGAAATTCGCCGAGTTACCTGCTATTACTACGAAATCGAGATTGGCGAAGGCGGGCGCACGCAGGAACTCAAAGTGCTCGGAAATGGGCAGGAATTCGAGGAAGAAGACTGACCGCTGTACCCCGAAATGTGGACAGATGTTGCCCGAAATCTCGCAATGGGCCTGTCACTCGTTGCCCGATATGCGCAAATACTGGGTATGACGGTGCAGGCGTCAATCCCATCCAAAAGCGTTTCCCAAATCTCTCTACGCTGCTCTGTCACCCGTTGAAAAGCCACGGAATAGTCTACCGGTAATATTCCGACTGGCGGTTTATATGTATGGGCAGTGTTTCTGGCGAGGAAATAAAACGTGATAATTCGGCACATGCGGATAAGATCATTAATCTTGCTGCCGGTTCTAATTGCGACTGCGGTTAGTGTCGCCGTCTATGCGAAGGGTAATTCTTCTCCCCCGGATCTTGACCTGTCAATACTTTCAGCGGTTGCGCCCGGCCAGAAGTACGAAGACTTGGCAACTGCAGTACAATCAAACGCAGTCCCGGAGGCTGGCTTCTCTTTTGCCG
>JAPLKX010000359.1 GCA_026387845.1 Candidatus Hydrogenedentota bacterium
ATGGCTTTATGACGTTTACGCCGATATAAGAGGAACCCAAGCCGCAAGGCATGTATGACGCGGATTAGACGCAATACCGTTCATATTTACGCAAGTCACAGCCTCCTGGTAACTTATGTTTGGTTAATCACCAAGCACCAAGGAGGCTGTGACAATGCACGAGCAAGGATGCTCAACGCTGCCGACCGGCGAAGATGGTCGGATTTTGGATCGTTTGGCGGGTTTAGAGAAGGTTATCCCGCCGTCCTTGATTCGTCAAGTCCTGCAGGCCACGGGTCGCGTCAATGGCCGCGCTTGCGAGTTGCCACACGAAGTGATGATGTGGGTGGTATTGGGCATGGGCCTGTGGACGCATCTGCCGATCCGCCAAGTCTTTCGCCACTCGCGACGCATGTGGCCGGGCAAAAAGTGTCCCGCGCGGTCCAGCTTATGCGTAGGACGACAACGCTTGGGGGTCGAACCCGTGCGGGCTCTGCACGCCGCCGTTGTCAAACCGCTGGCCACGCCCGACACCCCCGGCGCGTTCTACCGGCAGTGGCGGTTGATGGCCTTGGATGGCACGGTGATGGACGTGCCCGACAGCGAAGCCAACGCCGGTTTCGGCCGTTCGTCGGGCAGTCGCGGGGAAGGGGCTTTTCCGCAGGTCCGCAAAGTGAGCTTGGTCGAGTTGGGTACGCATGTCGAAGTGGCGATGGCCATCGGAGGCTGGCACGACGATGAGCGCACGTTGGCGCGCACGTTGTACGATCAAATTCCCGCCGACGCGCTGCTTCTGGAGGATCGGGGCTTCTTCTCCTACGAGGACTGGAAGGCCCTGTATTTACGCACGAAATTGCTCATTCGGATGAAAAGCCATCATGTCCTAAAATCGCTGCGGTCCTTGTCAGACGGGTCGCATCTGGCCAAGATCTATCGCAACGGGCACGACCGCGACAAGGACCGCAACGGGATCATGGTCCGGGTCATCCGATACACGTTGGACGATCCGCAACGTACGGGTCACGGTGAGGTCCATTGCTTGCTGACCAACCTCTTGGACGAGATCGAGTACCCGGCGCTAGAACTGATCGAACTCTACCACGAGCGCTGGGAAGAGGAACTCGTATTCGATGAACAAAAAACGCACCACGATCCGCGGCGTGCCGAGAAGCCGGCGCAACTCCGCAGCGAAACCCCGAACGGAGTCCGACAAGAATTGTACGCGTTGTCGTTGGGGCACTTTGTGATCCGCGCCTTGATGTTCGAGGCGGCCCGCGGGGCGGAACTCGACGTGGATCGCCTTTCGTTCACCGGTTGCTTCCGCATCCTGCAATGCCGCTTGCCGGAGTGCGACAGCCGTACCCCGGCCACACTGACTCAGTGGTACGAGGCGCTGTTGGCGGAGATGCGGACCGAGCAAATCGAAGCCCGCCGCAATCGCATCAACCCCCGCGTCATCAAACGCAAGATGTCGAAGTGGAACAAGAAGCGCGCCGAGCATCGCCGACCGCCACCATTGCGGAAAACCTTTGCCCAGTGCGTAGTTATGAAAACATGAACGGTATTGGGGTTAAACGTTCAATCGGTAGGCGTAGGTCAATCCCTAATCCCTGCGCACCGCCGCCGTGCCCAGGGGCGCCCGGAGCGTTACCCGCGTCCCCTGGCCCGGGCTGCTGAGGACCTCCACCTGTCCGCCCAAGACTTCTAGCCGCC
>JAPLKX010000056.1 GCA_026387845.1 Candidatus Hydrogenedentota bacterium
CTAAGACCAGCAGCACGCCCGGCAAAACGCAAACCATCAACTTCTTCACCGTCAACGACGCCATCTACCTGGTCGACCTGCCCGGCTACGGCTATGCCAAAGTGCCGCGGGACGTCAAACAAAAATGGCACAAGGCCATGAACGAC
This sequence comes from Candidatus Hydrogenedentota bacterium, assembly GCA_026387845.1. GTDB lineage: Bacteria > Hydrogenedentota > Hydrogenedentia > Hydrogenedentales > SLHB01 > JAPLKX01. The sequence goes on from JAPLKX010000056.1 coordinate 147, forward strand.
TACCTCGCGGATCGCCCGCCCCTGCGGCTCGTGGTCCAGCTTGTGGATTCGCGCCACGCGCCAACATCCAAAGACGCCGAGATGCTCGCCCTGCTCGAAACGGCCAAAGTCCCCGCACTCATCGTGGCCACCAAAATAGACAAAGTCGGCAAGTCCCAGCGCGCCAACAACATCAAAACTATCTACAGGACGCTCGAACTCGATGAAGACGCACTCGTGATCCCATTCTCCGCCGTCACCGGCGAAGGCGTCGACCAAATCTGGCGCGTCATCGAGGACCACGCATAGAACCTGCCCGCGTTTTTATACCCGTGCCGTCCGACGTAGGCGCGGTCGTCTCGCCCGCGCCGTCCAGACCACAGGCTATCCTCCACGATCTGGCTCAGCCTCTACCAATTACCGGAATGATCGCGTGGCAGATGAACCGCGTGCAAGAGGCCCCGAAGTTGTCATTCCGAGGAGCGCCGGTACGCGGCCCCTTCTCTTGATTCAAAAGCCTCAAGCCGGCGCGACGTGGGAATCTCCCCGGTATCGTTCCGGACGTGGATTATGAGGAGATCGCTAGGCCACTGGTTGAATTAGGGGCGATCCTGCTGACTTCGTCGGACGCCCGCCCAGATGTAGTCTTAGCATGTGTAGGATGTGCGAATGTCGTATTGGCTCGGGGCATTGACGGCGCCGGCTTTTCAGCCGCGTCTTCCTGTCCGCGCCATGGGAGTCGTGATTGGAATTGAATAGCGGGACACCTCCCACAACAGCCGGGGGGCGTCCCAACGGGGTGCTGCTCGCAACCTGCGGTGTTGTAACCGCATCCGCCTGAACCAGTTACGCCGTACAAAAAACTTTTTTCTGCCAACAAATAACTCTCTTTATCTTGTGGACATGTTGTGCTAGACTGTTCCCCGCCACAACATGTTGGGGTCGTGCATCCGCCGGCCCATCCATGGATAAGGCGGGTTTCGCTTATGTTCAATAGTAGGCGGAACGCGTGAGCATTTAGGGCATATTAGGAGCGGCTAGTAACGTGAATGGTTTAAAACGCCGGGTTCATTTTGTTGGGGTGGGCGGCATCGGCATGAGCGGGCTTGCCGAAATCCTCCTGAACCTCGGTTATGACGTTTCCGGTTCTGACCTTAAAAGTTCTGACATAACGCAGCGGCTTGCGGAAAACGGGATGCGGTTTCAAGAAGGCCACGACGCCGCGAACATCGGCGACGCCGGCATCCTGGTGGTATCGGCGGCGGTCGGGCCGGACAACGTCGAGGTGGTCGAGGCGAAACGCAGGGGCATCCCCGTGATCCAGCGCAGCGACCTGCTGGCCGACCTGATGCGCCTAAAGCCCAACGCCGTGGCTGTCGGCGGCACACATGGAAAGACCACGACCACCTCCATGATCAGCGCATTCCTCGATCGCGCCAACATCGGCGCCACCAGCATCGTCGGCGGGATTCTCCACCGTAGCGGGACCAACGCCAGGTGGGGCACCGGCGAGTATCTCGTCGCCGAGGCCGACGAACACGACGGGTCGTTCCTGCGGCTCCACCCCACCATCAGCGTGGTCACAAACATAGATGCTGAACACCTTGAGTATTACGGCACGCTCGACCGGATCAAGCGGGCGTTCATCGATTTCTGCAACGACGTGCCGTTCTACGGCTATTCGATCGTGTGCAACGACGATGCGAACCTGCGCGCCATCCTGCCGGAGATCGACAGCATCTGCGTTACGTACGGGCTGGAAGAGGGCGCGTCGCTGATGGGCTCGAACATCAAGCTGTGCGTGCCCGACCCTAAGAAGTCGAAATGCGCGCAGCTTTCGCAGTTGTGCACGCGGTTCGACGTGACGAGCCACGACGAACGGCTTTCCGTAACGGGCCGGCTGGGCACGCTCCAGGTCAACGCCATCGGGGAGCATAACGTGCGCAACGCGTTGGCCGCATGCACCGTGGGCCTTTGCCTGGGCATGCGGTTCAGCCTCATTGCCGAAGGGCTGAAACAGTTTGACGGGGTGCAGCGGCGGTTGCAGGTGCAGGGCGAATGCCGGGGCGTGACGGTGATCGAAGATTACGCGCATCACCCGACCGAGATCGCCAGCACGCTGGACGCCGTCCGGCTCGCCGAGCCCAAACGGATTTTTTGCGTGTTTCAGCCGCACCTGTACTCGCGCACAAAGTTTTTCTGCGACGATTTTGCGCGCGTCCTCGGCGGCGTGGACAAAGCCGTCGTCACAGATCTGTATCCCGCGCGCGAGGATCCCATACCCGGCGTGGATTCGGGCCTGATCGTCGATTCCGCGCAGCGGCAGGGCTTCAACAACGTGATGCTTCTGCGCGACATGAATGCCGTCCCCGCGATGCTCGCGCCCGAGTTGAAAGAAGGCGACGTGGTCCTCGTGCTGGGCGCCGGCAATATCAACCGGATTGCCGGGCTCGTGCTCGAGGAACTGGAGAAACGCTGATGCTGCGACGGCAAAACCGCCAGAAGAAAACGCCGGCAAAGGCGCCGCGGGCGCGGGGTCGGCGGTTTCCGTGGCGGATCGTCCTGTTTTTGGTACAGCTTGCGATTTACGCGGGCGGCCCAGCGGCGTTTCTGTACGGGTTTGCGTTGTACGTGCAGCAGTCAGGGCTGTTCAACGTGAAGGTGATCCAGGTTGACGGCGCGGATTTCCTGCGCGAGGAGGATATTATTGCGCAGTCGGGCGTGACGAACGGCGACTGCGTCTTTCTGTTACGGCCGGCAACCATCCGGCAGAACATCCTGGCGATGCCGTTTGTGAGCACGTGCAGGGTGAACCGGGTGTTTCCGGATCGCCTCGAGATCAGGATCAAAGAGCGCGTCGCCCTGGCAACGCTGCTGGTAAACAACCGGCTGTTTGAACTCGACCAGGACTGCACTGTCCTGCGCGAGCTGGGGCCGGAAGATGCGCACGTGGGACCGCTCATCACGGCGGAGTCAGAACTCGATTACGTGGAGGTAGGCCGCCAGATGCCCCACGAATCCCTGAAAAACGCCGTGGACGTGTGGCGCGCGTTTAGCCGCACCTCGATGGCCGGCGACGTCACGGTGTCGGAGATCTGCGCGGAAAAAGGCAACAAGATCAGCATGACGTGCGACGAGTTGAACTGCGAGCTGAGATGGGGGAGGGGCAATATCGAGTCGCAGGCGCGGAAACTCGACGTGTTTTGGCGGATCGAGAAGGGCCGGCTGCCCTTCCGTGAATATATTGATTTGCGGTTTGGCGACGACGTGGCGTGCCGGTAAAACACGGCGCCGTGGGAGGATGCCCAATGGTTACGGGGATGGCTGACGAGTTCACAACATTCGCGCAGCGCGCGCACATCAAGGTCTGCGGCGTGGGCGGCGGCGGCGGCAACGCCGTCAACAGGATGATCGCCGCCGGGCTCCAGGACGTCGACTTCATTGTCATCAACACCGACGCGCAGGCCCTCAAAAACAGCCCCTCGCCCAGGCGCCTGCAGATCGGGCTCGAAGTCACCGGCGGCTTGGGTTCCGGCGGCAAACCCGAGGTCGGAAAAAAATCCGCCATGGAAGACCGCGAACGGCTTGCCGAGATCCTCAAAGGGGCCGACATGGTGTTTTTGACGGCCGGCCTCGGCGGGGGCACGGGCACCGGCGCCGCGCCGGTCGTCGCCGAGATCGCCAAGTCCACGGGCGCGCTTACGCTGGGAATCGTGACGCTGCCGTTCTCATTCGAGGGCGCCACACGAATGGAAAACGCGCTGGCCGGCCTCAAAGAACTCGAACAGCAGGTCAACAGCCTTATCGTCATCCCCAACGATCGCGTCGCGGCGCTGGGCCGTCACGAGATCACGTTCCTCAACGCGTTCCAACAGGCGGACGAGGTCCTGCACAACGGTGTGCGGGCCATCACCCAGTTGATCCAGGTTCACGGGTTGTGGAATGTCGATTTTGCCGACTTCCGCACCGTAATGGAATCGGGCGGCCGGGCGCTGATGGGAATCGGCCGCGCAGAAGGCGACAGACGGTCGGTCCGGGCGGCGGAAGAGGCGATTGTGTGCCCGCTGCTCGAACAGTCGAGCATCAACGGGGCCAAGGGCGTCATCGTAAACATCCGCGGCGGGCGCGATATCGGCATGCGCGAGGTCGAGGAAGCCGTGACCACCGTGAAGGAAGCCGCGCATCCGGATGCGACCCTCTTTGTCGGCGCCGCCCTGGACGACGAAGAACACCCCGAACTCGAGGTCACCGTCATCGCCGCGGGGTTCGCCGCCACTGTGGCGGAAATCGTTCCCATGCCCGAACCCAAAGCCGAATCCGCACCCGCCACGCCAGCCCCCGCGCCCGGCGCCGCCGTACCCGGCGCGGCGGCCCCGGCCCGCCAAGTGCTCGTGGGCAATGCCAAGAAAACCGGCCTGCCCGCGGCCGAACCCGTGCAGGGCGAGCTGATCGCACGCGAGCCCGTGAAACGCCGTTCCGTCGGCATCGTCATCGCCGACGACCTCGACGGCATGCTCGACCCGTCCCAGCCCCTTTCCTACAAAGACGACGAGGACATGGGCATCCCAACGTGGCTCCGCAAAAGAAAACAGTCCCAGCGCGAAGCAAAAGAGTAGCCAAAAGGCCGCAGAACACTTGCAGGTTCTTGCTTGACAAAAGACGTCGAGACGTCTATGCTTTTTACATGAGCAAATCGCGAGATCGGTACAAACCCGGCAATGTTCGAGATGCGATTGTGCAGGTTCTTTCCGTGGCTTCAAAGCCTCTAGCGGTGAAGGAGATTGAGGATAGAGTCGCTGGCTTGATTGGAGAGACGCCGTCTTCTTCCGTGAGATCTTATTTACGCCTGAACACGCCTAAAACCTTCGTCAAAGAATCCCATGGCGTCTACAGTCTGAGGCCCGGTTTTGTCCCATTTCAACAGGAACTGTACCTTTCAACAAAGCAACATGAACCGTATGGCTACGGCAATTGTTTCCTTTACCACGCCGATTGTTTCGAATGGATAAAGCATCAGCCGGATCAGTCGATTCATGCAATTGTTACCGACCCCCCATATGGCCTGTATGAGTACACAGAAGAGCAACAGAACAAATTGCGTTCCGGCAAGGGCGGCGTGTGGCGAATCCCGCCATCGTTTGACGGCCATCAGCGTTCTCCGCTCCCAAGGTTTACAACGTTATCGCGAGACCAACTTGAACAAATCCGGGTTTTCTTTATGCTCTGGGCGAAACAGTTTTTCCCGAAACTTGTGCCTGGTGCGAATGTCGTAATTGCCTCGAATCCGCTGCTGTCTTACATTGTTTCGGGTGCGCTGGCCGACGCAGGATTTGAGCGGCGGGGAGAGATAATCCGGCTTACCATGACGATGCGTGGGGGGGATCGCCCAAAAGCCGCTCATACCGTATACACCGACGTCAGTGTAATGCCCCGCTCGATGTGGGAACCATGGGTGGTTTTCCGCAAGCCGATTGAAGGACGCGTTCAGGACAACCTGAAAAACTGGAAGACAGGCGGGTTCAGACGCCCCCACAAAGACAAGCCCTTTGGAGACGTCATTGCGTCAGGTCCAACGCGGAAACAAGAAAGGGCCATGGCCCCACATCCAAGTTTGAAACCACAGGCATTCCTTCGCCAAATGGTGCACGCGGTCTTGCCGCTGGGGGAGGGCCTGCTCGTAGATCCCTTTGCAGGAGCGGGATCTACTTTAGCGGCAGCCGAAGCCGTAGGCTACTCGAGCGTCGGCACGGAGAAAGACGAGCATTATTTTGAAATGGCACGGAAAGCTATTCCAAAGCTGGCGGCGTTGCAGTCCGATTGAGCCTGTATACCCAGTTCTGCCTTAGTTTCTTAATCCCTTCCTTGTGCAATGTAGCGGTTCTTGTGCCGAGCTCGCTTCGAGGGTTCTTTCGAAAATCTTCAATAGTCACTTGTCCAAGGTATACTTCGACGAATACCATGGGGCGCCGATCAACAGCCGGTTCCGTCCGCGTGTCAATGTCATAAACGAATACGCACATCCATTGATTTCTAGCGCCATGCGTGTCAACAGCCCCGCCAGTCCTTCTTGTGCTCTTTATTTCGACGCCGTCCCCGCCGGCTATAATGGCGTCGTTCGCATATCTGCCTCGAACGATAAGGTCGGGGAGGCCGTTGAAATAGCGATTTTCTACGAGCACCCGCGAGTGCTTCGCGAGGCTTGCCGTAAGCATGTCTGAAATAAGCCCCGACATTATGGCGGGACGGAGCATGTCATCCAGACGCTTGAGCCCCTTTTCCGAGAGAAGCGAATTCACATCGCCGCATTTATTGCTTATGGCGCAACGCCGGCAGCGTTTCGCCCGCCGGCTGTGCCGCTGATCACGCACGACCCGTATTTCAGCGTGTGGTCGTTCAACGATCGTCTCACCGACGATTGGAGCAAACACTGGACCGGCGCCAACCACGCCATCGCCATCCTGGCGCGGGTCGACGGGAAGTGTTACCGGCTCTCGGGCATTGCGCCGCGGGAAACAGACGCGATGGCGCAGAAATCGCTCGAGGTGTGGCCGACCCGCACCGTGTACCGGTTTGAAAGCGGCGGGGTCGAAATCGGGCTCACGTTTTTGTCGCCGCTGTTGCCCGACGACATCGATCTGCTGTCGCGGCCGGTGTCGTACATCGCCTGGGAGTGCCGGGCGATCGACGGTCAGGGCCACGACGTCAGCCTCTACGCAGATGTTTCGGCCGAACTGTGCGTGAACACGCCGGAGCAGAAAGTGGAGTGGGGCCGATACCGGTTTGGCGACCTCGAGGCGATGCGCGTTGGGACTGTCGAGCAGCCGGTGCTGGGCCGGTCGGGCGACGACCTGCGGATCGAGTGGGGCTACCTGTATGTGTCGGCGCCGGGTGCGTCGGCAACGGTGATCGCGGCCAGCGAGAAGGCGCGCAGCCAATTCGCACACGACGGCAGCTTGCCCGAGACGGACGATACGGCCATGCCGCGCGCCGTCCACGAAAGCTGGCCGGTACTCGCCGCGCAGTTCGACCTTGGGAACGTGACGCAATCGGCCGGCGGCCATATGCTGATTGCTTACGATGACATCTGGTCAATTGAATATCTGAACCGGCGGCTTAAACCGTACTGGCGGCGAAATGGCGCGGGGATCGGCGACATTCTCGGGCAGGCGGAGGCGCAGTTTGCAGAGTTGATGGCGAAGGGCCAGGCGTTCGACGCTGAATTTATGGCGGATCTCGAGGCGGCGGGCGGCCCCGAGTATGCGCGCATTTGCACGCTGGCCTACCGCCAGGCGTTCGCCGCGCAAAAAATCACCGCTGATTTCGATGGCGCGCCGATGATGTTTTCGAAGGAGTGCTTCAGCAACGGGTGCATTTCGACGGTGGATGTATTTTATCCGGCCGCGCCGATCTTTTTGCTGCTGAACCCCGAGCTGCTCAAGGCACAGATGAAACCGATGATGGACTACGCGCAGTCGGCGCGGTGGCCATGGCCGTTCGCGCCGCACGACCTCGGCCAGTACCCGCTCGCCAACGGCCAGGTTTACGGCGGCGGCGAGAAGACCGAGGAGAACCAGATGCCCGTCGAGGAGACGGCGAACCTGCTGCTGCTCCACACGGCGCTGGCGCACATCACGGGCGACGTCGCGTTTGCCCGCTCATACTGGCCGTTGCTGGCGAAGTGGGCCGATTACCTGCGCGAAAAAGGGCTCGACCCGGAAAACCAGCTTTGCACGGACGATTTTGCCGGCCACCTCGCGCACAACGCCAACCTGTCCGTGAAGGCGATCCTCGCGTTGGCCGGCTACGGGCGCCTATGCGAGATGGCGGGCGAGCCGGACCGTGCGAAGGAGTTCCAATCGCTCGCGCGCGACATGGCGCAGAAATGGATCGGGCTCGCCTACGACGGTGACCATTACCGGCTCGCGTTCGACAAGCCCGGCACGTGGAGCCAGAAGTACAACCTGGTGTGGGACAAGATCCTCGGCCTCGGTATTTTCCCGCCGGAGGTCGCGCGTACCGAGGTCGCCTACTACAAAACCAAGCTCAACAAGTACGGCCTGCCGCTCGATAACCGAAGCCTCTACACCAAGAGCGACTGGCTCGTCTGGTCGGCTACGCTCGCCGAATCACCCGATGATTTCCGGCAACTCATCGCCCCGCTGTACGCCTTCCTCCAAGACACGCCGGACAGAGTCCCGTTCACCGATTGGTACTGGACGGACAGCGCGAAAAAGGAAGGTTTCCAGGCGCGCCCCGTAATCGGCGGCGTATTCATCAAAATGCTTGCAGACGACGCGCTGTGGAAGAAATGGTCGAAATGACTTAAGTCCCTTTTGTCCCTTATGTCCCTTACGAGGCCCGCTCCCTGGTTGTTGCGCCGGCCGCGATCACTACCGCTTCGATCGCGTAAAACGCTGCCAGGGCTGCGAACGTGCCGCTGGTGAACCCGTAACTGTGCAGCCCGACGCCAAGCAGGTTCACGCCAAACCAGGAAAACGCGATCACCAACCCGCCCGCGATCACCCCCAGGTTCACGCCGAGGTCGCCGATGAGGCCACCCCGCCGCGCATGCAGGATCGCCAGTTGCCACAGCACGATCATCAGCGCGCCATTCTCCTTGGGATCCCAGCCCCAGAACCGCCCCCAGCTTTCGTTGGCCCAGATCCCGCCGAGCACCGTCCCAAGCACCGAGAACAGCAGGCTGAAACACAACACCCCGTAAACCGTCCGCGCCAAACCCCGCTGCCGCTCTTCGCGTTCTATAGGTCCGATCCGTCCGATCCGTCCTATTCTCCCTACCAGTCGCCCAAACACATACACGTGCGCCATCGCCGACGCCAGCAGCCCCGCGCCATACCCGATCGCGATCGTGGTGACGTGGGTGGCAAGCCAGAAGTTGGTGTCGAGCACGGCCACCATGCTTGGCATGGTATCGGCGCCTTCGCTCACTTCGTACTTGTTGGCGAGGAACATCCCGGCCACGCCCAGCAGCGCGCCCACGGCCAACGCGATCCGCTGTCTGTTCATGAACTCGATGAAGAGTGACACGGCGGCCGCCACGGCCGTGCAGAACAGGATCGTCTCGTACAGCGTGGTGACGGGCGGCCGGCCCCGGATGATCGACCGCATCACGATGCCCGCGATCAGCAGTACCGTCGGCAGCGCCACCAGCCCCAGGTTCGCCGCCCGCAACAACCCCGCCCCCGACTTCGGCGGCCGCAGCCACTGAACCGCGATCAACAGGAATGCCAGGATGTATAAGACCAGCGCGTAATAGAAAAACTGGGCACGATAAAAAACAACTTCCAGCGGAATCTTGCCGTACTCGCCGCGCGCCGCCGCCATGGCCGTCACAGTCTGATGAAACTGCCGCGCCCGTTCAAGAAAGGCGCCGCGGTTGTCGCGGGCATCCGCCAGCGCTTCGAGGTGCGCAATGATCTCCGCCTGCAGAG
>JAPLKX010000614.1 GCA_026387845.1 Candidatus Hydrogenedentota bacterium
TGCCGCTTGCGGTCTCGCTGCGTCGCATCAAGAGACCCACCGTGTTCACACCAAGACCCCGGGATGGCGGAATGGCCTGCCTTTACAAGCCCAATCAAGAACTCGCTTCGAGGTGAAAGAGCCTTACGTGCGGATTCTGGGTGCGGGCGTCTCGCCTGCACAACTCGAGCGTCTCGCCTGCGCGGCACACCACAAAAGAAAAAGCCCCTGCACAGGCAAGGGCTTTCTGAACTGAACTAAAAAGGATCGGCGTGTTAGAAACAGATCTTCGTCTCGAAATAGAAGTAGTCGGCGTCGTCGTCATCGGTGCCGCCTTCAAATCCAAGGCCGTTGTTGATGTTGAAGTTGCCTTGCGCGGCGCCGTCGCCCAGGAAAATGTGGGCGTACCCGGCTTCGAAACTCAGGTCTTCGCTATACCGGTAGATGGCGGTAAAGTCGGCTTCCCAGCAAAGATCGTCGGGGTTCTCCTTGTCAATGAAGCTCAGCGGATACAGGAGGTTGACCCGCCGGCCCAGAAGGAAGAACGACGGCCACGTGGCGGAGTAATCCGCCAGCGATTCAACATAGGCCACCGACGCAATCAACGTGAGCGCCTCGGTGGGATGCACCATGACGCCCCCGTAGGCCACCCACAGGTTGGTGCAGTCCTGATCAAGCGCCGATACGAACTGGCCGTACTGCCAATCCGAGAACAGCCGGTTAAAGCTGACGCTGGATTCGGCGCTCCAGAACGGGCAGGCCACCGCGCCCAGCCACTGCCAGAAACTGAGGTCGCGGTTGTCTTCGCCGCCAAAGTAGGCGCCGCCCAGGAATAACCGGGGCGCCCAGACGGTGTCGAGGGTGTAACCGACCTGGAGGTTGCCCCCCCAGTTGTCGTATTTGGCATCGTCATCGCCGTACGGCGAGATCAGCCCCGCGTTTTGGAACCTGACCCCCGCGGAATCGGCATCGCCAAACTGATACGCGACTTCGGCCTCGAAATCCATCAAACGACAGGCCCCGGAAAACCGAGCCCGCTTCGTTGGTGCCCACGAGCCAGCCGCTGCCCAGCTTGAGTTCCTGGCGGCCTATCCGAAGCCGCAGCGGCACGCCGAACATCTCGTTGGCCTCAATGTAAGACTGATACACTTCCACGTCGTCGGCGGTGTTTGCGCGCCGGTCGACCCCGGTTACGTAGTCGGAACGGAAGTCAAAACCCGCGGCACCCAACAGGCCCGGTGTTTCGCCCCAGATGTCGTAGCTGTCGATCTGGATGAACGCGCTGACCATTTCGGTGAAGTCTGCGCGGACATGAAGTTTCGTGCGCTGCTCGACAAAACGGAAGCCGTTGTTCTTCTCATCCCAGCCCACCGGGCTGACCACCGCCAGCCGCCCAGGCTGCGGCGCCCAACGCAGGCCCGCAAGCGGATTGCCCCCGGGCACTCCTCGGAAGCTCGGGAACCACGGGCCCTGGAACAACGGATTGAGCGAGGACGGGCTGTCCGGGCTGAACCCACTGGTCCACCAGTTTCCCCGAATTCTTATTTCGCCGCCCACCTGAGTGTTTTGCAGTTCGGCGTATGCCGGCGCTGCCACCAACAAAAGAATCGCCATCACAGCGACAAAAAACTTTCTATACATAGTGTTTGTGCTCCCTGTTGATGTCTGGTTTCCTGCAATAACCGGAGCAACGCCCGCCACCCCGACTATCGCGCGCTTAAAAGCATTTATCTCCCACATCAACTCAAACGTCCCCCCGAGCAAGACCCGCCACATCCCTCCTTTCGTCTCGAGACTCAAGGACGCTATTGATGGACTTCGTTCCCCAGTTCCTGCGCCGCAGCATAGCAGGACAAAAACCGGTTGTCAACGTCCGAATTGAGTAATGTTTTTACTCAAAAAACCCGCCCCCGCGATGGTCGCGGGGGCGGGCCTATACACTTTCAGACGTTTGGGTTAGAAGCAGATCTTCGTCTCAAAGTACACGTAATTGGGGTCTTTCTTGTCTTGGCCGCCGTTGTTGGCCAAGCCATTCATGTTGTTAAAGTTGCCCCACTCGAGGCCCTTGTCGACAAAGAAGTGGGCATAACCCAGCTCGAAGCTCAGGTCTTCGCTGTAGAGATAGGTGACGTTGGCGTCGAGTTCCCAGCCCAGGTTCTTGTCGTTCTCTTCACTCAAGAACGAAAGACCGGCCAGGGGGCTGATGCGGGTACCCAATACCCAGAACGTCGGCCACGGGCGGCTGAAGGCTTCGAGAGCCTCAAAATACGTGCCGCTCACTTCGACGCGCACTTGTTCGGTCGGCATGGCGCTGAACCCCGCGCGGGCAAGCCACACGTTCGTCAGATCGCCGGCGGCAGAGCCCAGAGGCCCAAGCCCAGCAGCCCCGCCCTGTACGCCGCTGTCCAGGAAGTACGAATACCTCCAGTTGGAGAACAGCCGATTGAAGCTACGGCTCGAGTCTGCGCTCCAGAACGGGCAGAACATCGCACCCAGCCAATCCACGAACCCCAACTCACGGTTGTCTTCGCCGCCCAGGTAGGCGCCGCCGACGAACACGCGCGGCTGGAACTCC
>JAPLKX010000290.1 GCA_026387845.1 Candidatus Hydrogenedentota bacterium
CGGTTCTACGACACGTTCGAGTCGCTCCAATCGCGCGCGGTGCTGCCCGTGGTTGTGGGCGGGACGGGCCTGTACCTCGAAGCCGTCCTGGGCAAATACCGGATGGTCGAGGTCCCGCCGAACCCGGAGTTGCGCGCGGAACTCGACGCGGAATCCGACGAGGCGCTGGCCGCACGGCTCCTCACCCTCAAAGGCCGGCTACACAACACCACCGACCTCGAGAGCCGCGACCGAATCGTCCGCGCAATAGAAATCGCCGAGTACTCGGCCTCCCACGAACCCCACCCCGCGCCCGACATCCGGCCGCTGATCCTCGGCGCGCTGTGGGACCGGTCGATCCTCCGGCAGCGGGTCCGGATCCGGTTGGAGGAACGAATCGATCAGGGGCTGATAGAAGAAGTCGAGGGGCTGCGGGCGCGGGGCGTGCCGTTCGAACGGCTCGAACAACTCGGGCTCGAGTACCGGTTCATCGCAGAGTATATCGAGGGCAACATCCACTCGAGGAACGACCTGATGCAGAAGCTGGCCGCCGCCATTTGCCGGTTCGCAAAACGGCAGGACACCTGGTTCCGCCGGATGGAACGCACCGGGTTCAAAATCCACTGGATTCCGCGGGCCGAGTTCGCAAAAGCCGCCGCGGTGGTTGAGCGGCCCCTGCTGAGTTCTGGCTACAAGCGCGCGAGGCCCCGCCGTGGCCGCTAACATCCGCAGATACCTTGAAAAAAAGGCGGATCTGCAATCGAGACCCCTCCACTACTCCGGCGCTGAAGACGCCGACACGGTGGTCGTCATCCCCGCCCTCGCCGAAAAAGACCTTTTGTTCCGGACACTCGACTTTCTCGCCGCAAATCCGCCCGGCCACCTCGCCCGGACGCTCGTCATCTGCGTGGTCAACAACCGGCGCCAACCGCCGGCGTACCCCAACCACGCGCGCAACAACCAGGAAACGCTCGCCCGGTTGGAAACGATGGTGCGAAGTTCCGGGCCGTTGCGGCTGGGGTATATTGATGCGTCGTCGCCGGGCTGCGAGTTGCCCGACAAAGCCGGCGTCGGCCTCGCACGCAAGATCGGGCTCGACTCCGGCCTCGCCCTGCTGGCGGACAACCGGTGCGAAAACGGCCTGCTCGTATGCCTGGACGCGGACACCCGCGTCGAGCCCAGCTACCTGCCGGCACTCCGCAACTCATTCGGCCAACCCGGCGCGTGGGCCGCCGTGGTCGACTACGCCCATGAAGCGCGCGCGCGCGAGGCCGAGTCGCCCCAAGAGGCCTCTGCCGTCATGTGCTATGAGTTGTTCCTCCGCTACCACGTTCTTGGGCTGGCCTGGGCGGGTTCGCCGTATGCGTTTCCGACCATCGGCTCGACCATGTCCTGCACGGCGCGGGCCTACGTCGCGGTGGCGGGCATGAACCAGCGGCAGGCCGGCGAAGATTTCTATTTCCTCCAGCAACTGGCCAAGACGGGGCCGGTGCGCCGAATCCGCCAGACGACGGTTCACCCCTCGCCGCGGCCATCGTGGCGCGTACCGTTCGGCACGGGCCAAAGGGTGGGCCGGTTCCTGGCCGGCGTGCAGGACGAGTATGTCCTCTACGACCCGCGCACCTACGACGTGCTCAAACGCTGGCTCGATGTGGTCCGGGAAGGGCTGGATGCCCGCGCGGAAGGCCTTCTCTCTCTCTCCGAGAATATTTGCCCACCGTTGCGGGTGTTCCTGGAACAGGCGGGGTTTCCCGCCATTTGGCCCGGGCTTCAGAAGAATAACCCGGACCTCGAGAAGCGGTTGGCCCAGTTTCACCGGTGGTTCGACGGGTTCAAAACCATTAAGATGATTCACTACCTCCGTGACAACGGCTATCCCGAGGTCGAGATGTTCGGGGCAGTACGGCAGTTGATCGAGTGGTCCGGGCAACCCGCGCCCAAATTGGCCTGGAACGGATTAAAGGACGACCTGGACGGCCAGGGTCTGCTGCTGGATTTCCTACGGAGGCTGTGAAATCGATGGAACTTGGACGGCGATTGACACTGGGGTTGTTGGAGAGCGCCTATGAATAAATTTCGGTCAGCGGCCGTGGTTGGTTGCCTGTTGGGGCTGGCGGTATTGCCGTCCTGCTGCCCGGCGAGCCAATCCATCACGGTTGATGGCGTCAAACGGACCTATCAGCTCCACGTTCCGCCTTCGGTTTCCACGGATCCGATCCCGCTGGTGGTCGCGCTGCACCCGCTGCTGCTGAACGGCTGCCAAATGCAGCAGATGACCGGCTTTGACGACATCGCTGATCGCGAGGGCTTTGCGGTCGCGTATCCCGACGGGATCGGGCGGCGGTGGGACGTGCTGTCGAACGGCGGCAGGGACGTCCGGTTTATCTCCGCGCTGATCGACGAGTTGATCCGGCAATACAACTTCGACCCTGCGAGAGTCTACGCGGCGGGCGCGTCAAACGGGGCCATGATGTGCCACCAACTGGCGTGCTGCATACCGGACCGCCTCGCGGCAATCGCCGCCGTCATGGGAACCCCGGCCCAAACCGTCTTGGACCAGTGCCAGTGCGAAAAGCCGATGCCCGTCCTGATCATCCACGGAACAAACGACCCCATTCTCCCCTACAACGGCGAGCCGGGACAGTCCAGCTTGGTGTCCGCGCCCGCGGCTGCGGCGTTCTGGGCGGCGCGCAACGGCTGTAGCGGCGATCCCTCGGTCACCCGCATGCCCGACACCGACCCCAGCGACGGCACAACCATCGACCTGATCCGCTACCCGTGCCCAGACGACGGCCCCGTGCTGTTCTACCGGGTCAACGGGGGCGGCCACACCTGGCCCGGACATCAGGCTGTTTTTCCGGAGTGGATAACGGGCCGGATCTCCCGCGATATGGACGCCAGCGAGGTCGTTTGGGAGTTCTTCAAAACCCGGGCCGCGGGCGGCTGATCCGTTCGAGTGACACGCTCCAGTTTGACCATCGAATCAATGTTCGTGTATCGTCTTGGTGTAGGCTGTTTTCGCCGGGAAAACGCGTCTCGAAGTACACGGATCCATAAATATGGCAACGTATAATACACAAAGCAAAAAACGGGGACTGACTCGATTTTTGGCAGTTTGAAAATCGTGTCTGTCCCCGCTTTTTGCGGCATGAATACGTTAGCGAATCTATGAACTGGCCCCCTAAGGGCAATCGCCGGCTGCCCGGCCAATTCGAAATATGCATAGCAGTGAAGAGTTTCAGGCAAAGCGCGAGGTGGAAAACATGAGCACGGCTAAAATTTCCTTCGACGGGAAAGAAGTGGACTGCCCGCTCCTGGTCGGTACGGAAGCCGAGGTCGGCATCAATATCAGCGCCATGCGAGACCGCCTCGGCATTGTCACGTACGATCCCGGGTTCCTCAGCACCGCCGCTTGCACCAGCTCCATCACTTATATCGACGGCGACCGCGGCATCCTCCGCTACCGCGGATACGCCATCGAAGACCTCACCAGCGCCAAGTTCCCGGCTGTGGCGTTCCTGCTCATTTACGGCCACCTCCCCTCGAGACAGGAGTTGCTCGACTGGCGGCGAAAACTCACCCTCAACAGTTACATCCACGAAGACATGCTCAAGTTCTTCGAGGGGTTCCCGCCGCTGGCACACCCGATGGCCATTTTGTCCGCGATGGTGGCCTCGCTGTCCGCGTATTACCCGGATTTCGACAAGGAAGAAGACATCGACCTGAACATCGTGCGGCTGCTGGCCCAGGCCAAGACCATTGCCGCCTATTCATACAAAAAATCCATCGGCCAGCCCAGAATTTACCCCCGCACCGAGTTCAGCTATATGGCCAACTTCCTCCGCATGATGTTCGCCACGCCCGCCGAAGAGTACGTCGTGTCACCCGTCGTCGAAGACGCCCTCAACCTCCTGCTGA
The DNA here is from genome assembly GCA_026387845.1 of Candidatus Hydrogenedentota bacterium. Taxonomy (GTDB): domain Bacteria; phylum Hydrogenedentota; class Hydrogenedentia; order Hydrogenedentales; family SLHB01; genus JAPLKX01. The sequence goes on from JAPLKX010000290.1 coordinate 3,898, forward strand.
TCGTCCACGCCGACCACGAGCAAAACTGCAGCACCAGCACCGTCCGTGTCGTGGGAAGCAGCAGGGCCAACCTGTTCGCGTCGGTGTCGGCGGGCCTTTGCGCGTTGTGGGGCCCGTTGCACGGCGGCGCAAACCAGGCCGTGATCGAAATGCTCGAACGCATCCAGGCCGAAGGCGGCGACTACAAGGCCTTCATGAACAGGGTCAAAACCAAGGAAGTGCGCCTCATGGGGTTCGGCCACAGGGTCTACAAAAGTTACGACCCCCGCGCAAAGATCCTCAAAGAGGCGATGGACAGGGTGCTCAACCAGCTCGGCATCAACGACCCCCTCGTCGAGCTCGCCAAGAACATCGAGGAAGAAGCCCTGCGCGACTCCTATTTCATCGAACGAAAACTCTATCCCAACGTCGACTTTTACAGCGGCATCCTCTACCGGGCCATGGGGATTCCCACCAACATGTTCACCGTCATGTTCGCACTCGGCCGGATTCCCGGGTGGATCGCCCACTGGCGCGAAATGCACATGTGCCAGGATCAGCGGATCAGCCGGCCCAGGCAGATCTACGTCGGCCCAAGCCTCCGCCCCGCCCCCCAGTTCGACGACGAAGGTTTCACGATCGACGGCCCCGTCTGATTGCGGATTCGAACGGGCCCGCGCATCTCAGCGTGTCAAAACGTGCTCAACTCCACTAACGCGCCGAGGACGGACGTCGCGTCTACGGTGGGTCAGGTGGTGCGTTCGGTGGAACGTTTCGTATAGGGCAGGTGGTACAAGACGTGCACGAGCATGGCGGCCGCCATGGCGTAGAGGGCGGGGCCGGCATCCTCGCCCAGCCGCACGAGCCCAAATGCCAGGCACAGCAGAAACGCGAGGAACACCGGCGGCAGACTCGTCCGAAACACGAGACGCCATCCGACCCGAAATGGAGCGCCGTTGACTGTTACGTCTCCGGGCAGTCCAAGTGGCTCGAACTCTTCTGGAATCACACCGGCATCTGGGCGCCCGTTCTGCCAGGTCTTGATCCATTTGATTATGCGTTTATTGGCGGCGGTAACGCTTCCAGTGTGGCAAACCTCATAAGAGGATACGCAGAACCTGCCGGCGCCGCCCTCGTTGTTGCGCCATTCAATAACCACCGGCTGCCGCCGATACCATCCGGGGGTGACACGGCCAAGTTCGGCCGCGACGACATTCTGGCGCGGCAACGAAAACCTGATTGAATCGCCAAAGAAACATAATCGGTTGCCTCTGGTAAAGAAGAATCCGATGTCGCTGTTCGTGAAACCTTCGTAGAGGGTAGCCGTATCATCCGGCGAGAACCCGACAAAGGCGGGCCTGTAGTCGCTCAGGTCGACTCCCTGGCAAGCCAACTTGGCCAACAATCGTGACTTCAACTTCCGCCGGCCTGTCATGTTCAGAAAGCCAGAAACGTAAATGATCGCCGGCACCGTTAACAATATAGCGCCGACATACGCTGCGATGCGGACAAGCCCCTGCCCTTCGTATCGGGCTACCGCCAACGCAACCAGCGCCGGCGGCACGGCGCACAGCACAAGCAGCGCGAGCCTGCACAACAAGAGAATCCGATGCCGAGCTTCCGACGAAAAGACTTTCGCGTCGTCCAGAACAGAGGCCGGAACGGTGTAGTAGGAATCCCCGGTGTGGGCCTGTTCGACAAGCGCTTGCAGGGTCTCGGGTGTGATGCCGGCGCGCTCCGCAATGGGTGCGAGCCGGCGCATCAGGGACGGGTGGCTCATGGTCAACTCGACGCGCTTTTTCCATTGCACGGGCCACAGGTTCAGCTTGCAGACTTTCGTCAGGCCCGTGATGAACGCCTACGGGTCGCCCGTCAGTTCAATGGCATCGGCGTCGGCTTGTCGTTCATTGCGGCGGCTGATGGCGCGTGAAAAAAGCAGCCAAAACCAAAGGCCCAGGAAGCAGAACAAGGCCCATTGCAGGTCTTGCGCGATTGGGACTGTCGACAGGCCGGGAAGCGCCGTGCCGGCGCCCAGTACCACGCCCCAAATCACTCCGCCCGCCAAGCTGAACCGAACTTTTTTTTCGGGATGTCTGCGGCGGGTATGGCCCAGTTCATGGCCGACGATGGCGTCGACTTCGCGGGTGGTCAGGCGATCGACCAGGCAGTCGGTCAGTACCAGCTTGCCCCCTTGAAGTGTGAAGGCATTTGCGGAGAACATGCGGATAGCCGGGGTGAGAATTTGAATGTCTTTGAGCTTGACGCCGGCCTTTTCGGCAAGGCTGTTGATGCGCTCGCGAAGTGGGCATTCGGTGAGACGCTCCCGCCGCACCCTGAACGTTTTCCACCAGAGGTTCATCAGGAGCAGGAGGCTTCCCGCCGAACAGAGAGCGAGGATGGCTGCGCCTATAAACATCCCCTGGAACAGGCTTATCAGGCTGACGTACACCAGGAACAGGGGGACCGACCACATCAGCGTACCCAACAGCCCCTGCAAGACGAGGTCCCTCCGCGTGACTTGGGCGCCCCGCACATGGGTGTAGACGGGATATGCCACGGCGGTGGCCAGCACCACGAGCACCAAGTACGGGGCCAGCATCGTGGCCAGCGAGATACTGCTCAGAAGCAGGCGTGATTCGGCGCCGGTGATAAACCCAACAAACTCACCGGGATCAACGAGCAGCGGGGGAATCAGGACCGCCATCACGCCCGCAAAGAAGACCTTCTGGCCGGCCAGGTAATAGTTGAACCAAGCAGCCGTGGGGTCTTCCGCCGCTCGTTGGAGCAGATCATTCCGCCGCCGCACCAGATAGGCGATAAGGGCCGTAACCAGCGCCACGGCGGTTACGGGATAAAGCAGCACGCGCCAAAGGGGGAAACCGAACTCAAACTCGAGCGGAGTCAGATCCTCCGTGGCAGACAACGTTTTTCCCACGTACCGCCAGCCCCTATCGGGATACTCCTCCAACCCCGGCCAGGATACCCTGTGCACGGGGCTGTTGCGGCACCCGATCTCGACGTCCACCTCACCCCCGGTGCTCCCCCGGGCAAGCTCCATCAATGGCGCCATGGGCACCGCGCCCTTGATCATGAAGGCATGACGGGTAGCGGCCCCGGGACATTCGCCCGCAATAGTCCAGAATCGGTCGTCCCCCGACGGCGGCGTGACATCCAAAGGCGGCCCAAACGCTTTTGTCACCTCGGCATAAGCCGCCCGTGAAGGCTCACCGGCCATCCCAATCTCGTAAAAGACATGTGAATCCGGATACACCCAAATGGACACCCAGGGTGTCACGTCATCGGCATAGGTAGTCCCGCATAACAACAAAGCCGCTGCAAAGGCAAAAAAAGCGCCTTGTTTTTTCATCTCAGCTTCCCGGTTTATGGCGTTAACTTTACCGGAATCCCGGCCCTCCCACAAGCGAGGCGCGCCAACTGAGTATGCAGGCCGAGCCAGCCGCAAGGCGGCCCGGATCCGCACGTAAGAAACGCGGCAAGATGCCGCGTCTACGTTTGCGCCCAATGTAGAAGCGGCATCTTGCCGCTTGCGGCCAATGTAGAAGCGGCATCTTGCCGCTTGCGGCCAATGTAGAAGCGGCATCTTGCCGCTTGCGGTCTCGCTGCGTCGCATCAAGAGACCCACCGTGTTCACACCAAGACCCCGGGATGGCGGAATGGCCTGCCATTACAGGCCCAATCAAGAACTCGCTTCGAGGTGAGAAAGCCTTACGTGCGGATTCTGCCCGGATTTTGGCTATTGCGCGGCGTCTGGATAGCGTGTTAATATAAAACGGGTTAGGTAATGGGTAAGTTGCACATTCTTGGGCCTTCTGCGGTAACAGCTGGTTTTTATAAGGAGATCGTCCTATATGTCCGGCCATTCCAAGTGGAGCACAATCAAACGGAAAAAAGGCGCCGCCGACGCCAAGCGCGGGAAACTTTTTTCTCAGCTTGCCAAGGAAATCGCCGTGGCCGCCAAAGCCGGCGGAGGCGATCCAACCACAAACGCGCGATTGCGGAGCGTCCTTTTGACGGCGCGGTCGCAGAACATGCCCAAGGAAAACGTCGACCGCGCCATCAAGAAAGGCACGGGCGAGCTTCCGGGCGTGATCTACGAAGAGGCGCGGTATGAAGGCTATGCGGCGGGCGGCGTGGCGCTCATCATCGATCTGCTCACCGACAACAAAAACAGGACCGTCGCCGAAATCCGCCACATCCTGACACGCAATGGCGGCGCCATGGCCGAGACCGGCGCCGTGCTCTGGAATTTCGAGCAAAAAGGTCAAATCACGATTGCCAAATCCGCCTGCTCCGAAGACGAGATGTTCGAAAAAGCCATCGAGGCCGGCGCAGAAGACGTCGACACCGAGGGCCCGGAGTTTTACGAACTCAGCACGAAACCTTCCGACCTGCACGTCGTCCTCGATGCGCTGGAAAAGGCCGGCCTCAAGGCGGCGAGCGCACAACTCACGATGTTCCCGAAGACGACCATCAAGGTCGAAGGCTCCGCGGCGGCGAACGTGCTCCGGGTTGTTGAAGCGCTCGAGGAACACGAGGACGTCCAGAACGTCTACGCCAACTTCGATATCTCGGACGAGGACATGGCCGCGGCCATGGGAGACTGATGCGCGTACTCGGGTTCGACCCGGGCACCGCCACGACCGGCTACGGGGTGGTGGAGCAGGCGGGTACGCGCCTGCGTCACATCGCCCACGGTGTTATCTCAACCCCGCCCGACATGCCGTTCCAGGACCGCCTCGCGATGATCTTCCGACAGGTTGGCGAGCTTATCCAGACCCACCGTCCCGATGCCGTCGCCATCGAGAAACTCTTCTTTTCGCAGAATATAACCACGGGTATCAGCGTGGCACAGGCGCGGGGCGTGATCGCGCTCGCGGTCGCACTCGAGCATGTCCCGCTGGGCGAGTTCAGCCCGCTCGAGGTCAAGAACGCCACGGTCGGCTACGGCAGGGCCACAAACAAGCAGGTGCCGGAGATGGTGAAGATCCTGCTCAACCTCGACCAGATCCCCCGGCCGGACGACGCGGCCGACGCGTTGGGCATCGCCATTTGCCAAACCTACAGCGGCGCCAGGGCCGGCATCATGCTGACGCCGGCTTATCAACCCGCGTCGAGAGGCTCGCCGGCGTCGAGAGGCTCGCCGGCCTCGAAAGGCTCGTCGCGTCGGAAATCGGGCAGGTAGAGGCCGGAACTGTCGAGCCCCTGGGTCAGGAGGTGCTCAAACCCGAGGTCGATCGCGTACTTGACGATCTCGCGGTACTCGCTCCTGCTTACGCGACCGCAGAGTTCGGGAAACTCGTGGGCCCGGAACTGGGGCGAGTACTGGCTCATCAGGCTGATGGTCGCCGGCTCCATCTGCTCATCCCGCATCCAGAGAAGAAAGTCGTAAGTGTTGGAGAGGTTGTTGGGCAGGATCAAGTGGCGCACGATAAGGCCGCGTTTGGCCACGCCGTTTTCCATAACAAGCGGCCCCACTTGGCGGAACATTTCCTTGATGGCCAGTTTGGCCACGGAGGGGTAGTCTTCGGCCCTGCTGTATGCGAGCCCGTGGGCCGCATCCATATACTTCATATCCGGCAGGTAGACGTCGACGATGTCTTGGAGCAAGGCGATCAGTTCGAGTGATTCGTACCCGTTGGTGTTGTAGACAATCGGCAGGTGCAGCCCCTGCCGGGATGCCTCGAGCAGCGCCTCCAGGATGGGGTAAACGTAGTGGGTAGGGGTAACGAGATTGATGTTTTCGGCCCCTTGATCCTGCAGCCTCAAAAAGATGCGCGCCAGGTCCGTGTAGTGCATATTTTCGCCCAGCCCGCCCTGGCTGATCTGGTGGTTTTGGCAGAAGACGCAACGGAGGTTGCACCCGGCGAAAAAAACGGTGCCGCTGCCGCCCCGGCCTACCAGCGGGGGCTCTTCGCCGAAATGCAGGGTGTGCGAGGCATAGGCGGCGTGGTGCAGGTCCTTGGCGGAGGTGTTGCAGAACCCCGTGGCGTTGCCGGCCCGGTCGACGCCGCACCTGTGGCCGCAGGCGCAACATGCCCGCATCATTTCGCCGAGGTCGTGCAGCACGGTTTCTATTCGGGGCGCCTTTACCATATCGCAAAATTGTACCATGCCGGGCCCGTACGGCAGGCTTCTGGAAGGTTAAAGCGGCCGTATACGTTCCAAAGAGGCGGGCGTAGTATAATTCAAGCACTGTGGTGTTTGTCTGTCCATGGTTATCAGAAAGGCCTCTTGTACACTTGAGACAATCTGCAGTGAATTGGAGCGGCCTCCCGGCAGTGAGCCTGGGTGTTGTTTTGGCGGGATTGGCGTGTCTGATGGGTTCCTGCAAGCGCCACTCGGCGGATGAGTTGGCCGTGGCGGGCCAAGTCGAGGCGGTGACGGTATCGGCGGGTTCGCGGGTAGGCGGCCGTGTTTTGGAAGTCCTGGTGAAGGAAGGCCGGCAGGTCGTGAAGGGCGATGTGCTGGTCAAGTTGGAGACGGACGAGGCGGACGCGGCGCTGGCAGCGGTGCGGGCGAAACTGGCCCAGGCGGACGCGACGGTCGAGAAGCTGAAAACGGGGGCCAGGCCGGAGGAAATCCAGCAGGCGGAGGCCGCCGCCGAACAGGCCCGCCAGCGGTACAAGATCGCGCAGCAGGCCACCCGGCCCGAGGATAAATCCGCCGCCATCGCGATGGAAGACGCGGCCCGGGCGCAACGGGATCAGGCCAAATCGGACTTTGACCGGATCGAGCCGTTGTACAAGGCCCAAGCCGTGTCCCAACAACGGTACGACCAGGCGCAGCACGCGCTCGAAGCCGCACAGGCCCAGTTGCAGGCAGCCAAGGACCGCCGGAAGCTGGCCGAGGAAGGCGCCCGTTCGGAAGAGATCGAGGCGGCCCGCGCGGCAGCCCAACAGGCGCAGGCGGCGCTGGATTTGCTGAAAAACGGGGCGCGTAAAGAGGACATTGATGCGGCGCAGGCCGTTCGTGATTCCGCGGCCGCGGATGTCGATCGGGCCGAGGTGAATCTGCGGGAGAGCATCATCACGGCGCCGCGCAACGGCGTCGTCGAGTCGCTCGATATTCATCCGGGTGATCTGGTCAAGCCGGGGCCGGTGGTGACGATCGCGGATGTGGACGACCTGGAGATGTTCGTTTACGTCAGCGCGGCCATGCTGGGCTACCTGCGGCTCGGGCAGGACGTCACCCTCACCGCCGACGCCTATCCCGGCGAGACATTCAAAGGCACAATCTCGTATATCGCGCCGACCGGCGAGTTCACCCCGAGAAACCTCCAGACGCAGGAGGAGAGAGTCCAGCAGGTATTCGGCGTAAAAATTAAGATGGGTTCGTTCGGGGGCCGTATCCGGGCCGGGATGAGCATGACGGCCCACCTGCCGCGGTTCGAGGGCGCGGACCGCAACGGAGCCGACTGATGCCGCCCGCCATCGTGGCGCGCGGTCTCACTCGCCGGTTTGGTCATTTCACGGCTGTCAATGACGTATCGCTGCAAATCGAGGAGGGGGACATCTACGGTTTCCTGGGCCCAAACGGTTCGGGTAAGACGACGCTGATCCGGATGTTGTGCGGGTTGCTGCGGCCGTCGAGCGGCAGCGCAACCGTGATGGGGCTGGACACGGTGAAAGAATCCGAACAAATAAAGCGTGCGATCGGCTACATGTCGCAGCAGTTCAGCCTGTATCGGGACCTGACCGTCCTCGAAAACCTGAAGTTTTACGCGCGCATATACGGCCTGCGCAGGTCGAGGGCCCGCCGCCGCATCGAGGACGTCATCGGCATTGTGGGGATTGGCGATTACCGGGGCCATTTGGCGCGGGAACTGTCGGGCGGCTGGAGGCAGCGGCTGGCGCTGGCGTGCAGCCTGGTGCACGAGCCGCGGCTGATGTTTCTGGATGAGCCGACGGCGGGGATCGACCCGGTGGCCCGGCGGGAGTTGTGGAATCTGCTGTTCGATCTGGCGGGACAGGGCGTGACGTTTTTTGTCACCACCCACTACATGGACGAGGCGGAGCGGTGCAGCCACATCGGGTACATCTATTTCTCGAACCTGATCGTTTCGGGCACGCCAAACGAACTCAAGCAACTCCCCGAGGTTACCCCGCGAGAGGCGGTCCGGCTGGAGATTCGGGCGCCGCGCCTGGCTAGTGCGATGCGGGCGCTTAACTCGTTTGACTACGTGCTGGACGCGACGATCTTCGCGGATTCGCTCCACGTCCTCGCTCAGACCAATACCGAGGAGCGGCTTCAGCGGGACTTGGCGCGGGAGGGGTTTGGGGAAGTCCAGGTGATTCGAATACCGCCAAGCCTTGAGGACGTTTTTGTGACGCTGACGCGGAAACGAGACACGGACCGTGCGGGAACGACGGCGCCCGCGGAGGCGCTCTAGCCATGTTGTGGGGCATCGGCGCGGTTATCTACAAAGAGTTCATCCACATTGTGCGCGACCCGATAACGCTGTTTCTGATGCTGCTGATTCCCGGGATCCAGTTGACCATTTTCGGGTTTGCGATTGACCTCGAGGTGAAGCACATCCCGACGGCCGTCTACAACCTCGACGGGCGGCCCGAGAGCCGGCAGTTGGTCGATGCGTTTGTGAACTCGGCCTATTTCAAAATTGTCGCAACGCCGCTCAGCAACGACGCACTGGTCTCTTCCATCGTCCGGGGCGAGGCCAAGATTGGCCTGAAGATCCCGCCCGACTACACCGACCGGCTGCTGCTTGGGCAGGACGTGACCGTGCAACTCCTGATCGACGGGAGCGATTCCACCGTGGCGATGCAGGGGCTCAACGTGGCCAACGCGATCGCGCTGAGGCAATCGCTGTCAATTGTCAGCCGAAGCCTCAATCGAGAGCAGCCCCCCATCGAACTGAGGCCGCGCGTTCTGTTCAACCCGGACATGAAAACGGTGAATTTCATGGTGCCAGGATTGGTAGGGCTTGTCATGCAACTGGTAACGATGCTGCTGACGGCGTTTGCGATCGTGCGCGAGAAAGAAACGGGCACCCTCGAACAGTTGATGGTGACGCCGGTGTCGCGTTTTGGCTTGATGCTGGGCAAGCTGATCCCGTATGCGTGCATCGGCGCGATCGAGACGACGTTTGTGCTGTCGTTGATGCGGTTTTTGTTTGGCGTGCACATAGCGGGCAGCCTGTGGTTGCTGGCGGGGTTCAGCCTGATCTTCCTGTTTACGACGCTCGGCCTTGGCCTGCTGGTTTCCACGATTGCGGAAAACCAGGTCCAAGCGATGCAGGTGGCGTTTGTGATCATCCTGCCGTCGGTGCTGCTGTCGGGGTTTGTGTTTCCCCAGGAAAACATGCCCAAGGTCATTTACTGGGCCAGCCAGCTCATACCGCTGACGTACTTCATTCGGATACTCAGGGGCATTATCATGCGCGGCGCGGGTTTTTACGACCTGTGGCCGCAGGCGGCTATTCTGGCCGTCATCGGCCTGACGGTTCTAGTGACGAGTGCGCTGCGGTTCCGCAAGACACTCAGCTAATCGCCCACAGCCACGCGCCCGCCGACCCGGTTACACGGAGAGGATGTCTTTGATGATCAGGCCGGCCGCTGTCAACCCCGCCAACCCCGGGACGTACGAGATGGTGCCGCGGTAACGTCTGCCGCCGTTATCTTCGTCGGGTTCGCTCACCTGGCCAAGGTTTTCCTCGGAAAACACGCAGCGGATTCCTTGTTCGATACCGGCTTTCCTCAGCCCCTGCCGGACGATGCGCGCGAGCGGACAGCCTTTGGTCTCGCTGATATCGCCGACGCGGATCGCGGTTGGATCGAGCTTGCTGGCCGTGCCCATGCAAGAAACCAGGCGTATCCCGCGGGAGTGCAGCAGCGTGAGCAGGGCCACTTTGGCGCCGGGGGTATCGATGGCGTCGATGGCGTATTCAAACGTTTTGGGGACGACCGCGTCGATGTTTTCGGGGGTGAGTTCGACCCTGTGGACCTCGGTGATGCCGCCGGGGTTGATCTGCCTGGCCCGTTCCCGGCCCACCTCGACCTTTGGCAGGCCCAGCGTGGAATGCAGCGCCAGCACCTGCCGGTTGAGGTTGGTCACCTCGACAACATCGGCATCCACCAGCACGAGGTAGCCCACACTCGCCCGCGCCAAAGCCTCGAGCGCGTAACCGCCCACGCCGCCCAGGCCGAAAACCGCCACGCGGGCCTGGCGCAACCGACCAAGCCCGTCTTCTCCTACAAGAAGGCGAGTCCGTGTAAACCGATCCGTCATCCTTACACCGTGAGTTTAAAAACGCGAGCCGCCACTTCCGTAGTGGCTTGTGCGACGTGTTCCTCGCTCTCTCCGAGCAACTCGGCCGCCGCCCGTAAATTATATACGATATTGGCGGGCCGGTTCGGCCGTCCGGGGGCTTCTCGAGGCGGAATATCGGGGCTGTCGGTTTCGAGGACGAACGCGTCGGGGTAGATTTCGCGGATAAGCTCTTTCTTTTTACCGCTGTTTCTGTACGTAAGAACGCCGCCAAACGAGAAAACAAGCCCAAACCGTTGAAGATCGCGCGCCAACTCCCGGCTTCCCGAGAAATTGTGAACGACGCCGCCGGTTTGGGGCGCCCCGATCCGCCTCAATGAGTCCAGCAGTTCATTGAACGCCGCACGGCAGTGAATGACCACAGGCAGATTCAACTGTTTCGCAATAATCAGTTGAGAGTCGAAGAAACGGCGTTGGACCTCGATCGGCGGTTCCGCCACCCGCCGGTCGAGGCCGATTTCGCCGATAGCCGCCGCGCCCCGTTGGGCCTGGAATACGAGCCGGTCGAGGCCGGGTTCGTGCTCGGGCTTGATGTACCACGGGTGAATGCCCAGCGCGCACTCGACTTCCGGAAACCGCGCCGACAGCTCCAAAGACAGGTCCCACTGGCTTGGGACGATCGCGGCAGTGACCAGTTTTACAACACCGGCCCGCCGTGCCGCCTCAATCTCGGGCCCGGGACCCGCAGCATATTCGTTGCTTTCCAGATGGCAATGTACGTCGATCAGGCGCATACGCACCTCCCCAGCAAGTATAAGCAGCCAAACTCGCCTTGTTCCAGATCGCCGCCGCGCACCCCAATCCCTACTCCTGCTTGCATCACCGATCCGTCCGATCCGTCTGATCCGTCTGATTGACACCTGGTACTGTGTTCCGCTGTCTTAAATGGCCTAATCTTCCTCCCACAGTCCCTGCAGCTACTCCCCGTCCACAACGTCCACTTCGTCCACAACGTCCACTTCGCCCACCCTCTCTCAAAAACGCCCATCCGTTGCACCGTGACGTTCCACCCCCGCTTGCTAAGCGCAAAAAAAAGAACTCCGGCGGAAACCTTTTGGGTTTCCGCCGGAGCGTTGGTTAATTAGTGGTTAGGCTTTGGCTTTGCCGCGGCGGCGTATCCTCGCCAGCGTCATGGCCACGCCCAATGCCAGCAATGATACCGCCGGCATGGAGAGCAGGCACTTCGAGGCGAAGATGACCGGCAGCAGCAGCAACCTTACGCCTGCGGCGAGCACCGGGCTCTGGGCAACCACGACGGCAATCGCGGGGCTGACGCGGTAGTAGGCGTCCACGAACGCGGTGCCGACGGACGACTCAAGCAGGTACGTGTCGCGCAAGGCGCGCAGCGTGTCAATGTCAGCAGCCATTGGCGTGCCGTAGGCAGCCGTCGCAATGAAGCACGGGCCGCCGCCGTCGCCGCTGTCACCGCCCGCAGCCAGGCCGATCAGCGCGGCTAGAAGACCCAGGAGCAACAGCAGGAGCTCGCACGGGAATTCTTCGCCGCCCACCTGGGTGAAGTGGAACGCGTTCTCGAAGATCATCAGCGGCTCGTCGAGGTTGCTGTTGAGGTAGACGGCCACATCGACGGTGGTTTCCTCGTCGGTTGGCCACTGCGGCGATTGGACGACGGCGCTGAACTCGGTGGCGCCGTTGTCAATCACGGTACCGATCTGCGTAGCGCTGGCCGGGGTCGTTGGCGTGATGTCCGCCGCGAAACCGACCGTCACCCAGGCCAGGCCGCCCAACGGGGCCAGGATGGTAAACTGGGTGCCGCCGGATGTCGGCCCGGAGACTGTCCCGCCGGGCGCGTCAACCGACATGGCGTCGACAATGTTCGCCGGCAGGGTCTGCACGCCGGTCCGCAGCGAGAACGCGGTCAGGTCGTACAGCCGCGCCCCGAGTATCGAAGCGGGGGCTGCTGCCGGATTCCCGACAGACGTGATGAGCGTGGCGCCGTCTGGCGTATCCGGCCCAACGTTCGGCAGCACTTCCAACTGCTCGAGCGTGGATTGGTAGTCCGTGTTGACGGGCGTCACCAGCGTGGTGATGTCCTGGCCATAGTCATACCGCGTGTCAACGGACCATGTCATTACGTCGTTGCGGATGGAGGCCGCGGTGAGCGCGGTGTCGGCCACGGTAAATGCCAACCGCGCCGGCGCCGTAGCCTCGGCCCGCTCATACGTCCATGCAGTGATTTCGGAGTGGACGGCCGCGCCCGTATTCAACCCTACGTTCAACACCTGCGTGTTGTAGAGGTGAATCGCGAAGTTCCAGGCGCTGTTAACGGCCGTTCCCTCGACGATTTGGTCGGCGTCAATACTCGAGGCCGTCTTTGTGGCCTGAACCAACCCGTACGCCTGGCTGATGTTTTGCTCGGGCGCCGGCAGTTCCAGCGAGGCCAGTGACAGGTCGCTGTTCAAGGCGACAGCCATACTGACGGTGGTTCCGGTGAACTGGAAGGCGGTCGTCGTGATAGGATCTTCCGTGGCGTAACGATCGTACCTGAAGCCTCCAAGAACGGTTCTGCTGAATGCAGCCGTAAACGGCGGGTTGCGCACCGTTACTCCGACTACCAGGTTCTGGCTGATTGGCGCTGCGGGCAGCGGCGGCACCACGAACCAGATTCTCGGCGGGTCCGTTTCTATGGCCAGCGGCGTGACGGGGGTGCCGGCCACCAGCAACTGCGTGCTTTCCGGCATGAACCCGGTGCCCGTAATCGCGGCCACCACTCCACCAAAGAGCCAGGAATGGTCCGGCGTAATGGCCGTGACCTCGAACACGGCCGCCGTAAAGATCGCCCGGACCGAGATGTTCTCAGTGATCATGAACGTAATGGTCGGGGCGAACAGATCCGAGTCGCGGGTATCACAGTCGGGCGGAACAGAGGTACTGCCGCAGTCAACCTGCCACTCAATGAACTTGAATTCGTCACTTGCCGGAACGGCCGTCAAGGTGACCAGCGTAAGCGGCGGGTATTCGACGACCCTGTTGCCGTTGACCATCTCTGTGCTGACCACGCACTGTTCGGGCGGGGTTGCAGTGCAGAGTTCAGACGGCAAGAATTCGACAGAGCCGCCTTCGGTCTCGAGTATTGTCAGGACAGGATTCTGTCTGAAGACGGCCCTGACGCTGATATCGCGGACCGTGAAGTCGGAGAAATTCAGGGTTAACGGGTTGTCCTTCGTGATCTCTTGCTCGTTAATCACCCACTGAACAAAGTGGTACGCAGGCGTTATGGTGGTGTTGGGGAACGCTTCGAGCGTCACGGACTCCGTGGCCAAGTACTCTTCCTGGACCGGATCGATCGTGACGGTACCGCCGACCTCCGGGTCTCTAATGACGGTCAGGATATAACATGTCGGCACGAAATTGGCTATCAACGTGAGGTTGGCCGTCGTGCCCGAGAAGGTCAGGGTGGTCTCTGCCGAAGAGGGAACGGCAACAAGGCCCCCGTCCACAGCCGTTCCCGTCCAGTTGGCGAACGCGTAGCAAGGTGGTTCCGGCGACGCGCTCAGGCTGACTTCCTGATCCGGCGCAAACGAGTCAAGCGGTACGCCCAGGACCACGAGCTCGTCATCCACTTTGACCGTACCAGCGCCGGCCGGCACCACGTTAACGGTGAGGAAGAACTCTTCGACCGGAATAATGGGCGGCTGGTACTGGAACTGAGCCGTGATCTCAACGTTGAGATCGTCGCAGGTGTCGGTTGGGTCCCTATCGAACGTCAACGTGGTGGTTGCATCGGTTATGCCAGCGGGATCGCCGTCAGCGATATCGCCGACGTCGCCCAGCCACTTGACGAACGCGTAATTCTCAGCCACCGTGGCCACCAGATTGACCACGTCGCCGGCCAGATAGGTATCCTGCACCGGCGTGGCCGAAATGGTCCCGCCATCGGCCTGCACCAACTCCAGCGTAAAGATATCGAAATACTTGAAGGCCTGCGCGAGCAAGGCCAGGTTGGCGTCGTTATCCACTTCGACCACGCTCACGTCAACCGTCTGCGGGACGTCGGACTCGGGCGGCGCTACGGCGAATGTTACCAGGCCTTCGCCATAGACCTCAGCCGCGCTGACGATGGTGGCCGGAACGTCGCCGAAGAATACTTTGAGCAGATCCTTCAGGTCGTCAGCGGATGTCCCGGCGACAACGTCATTGCCGAACGTGCCGACGATGTTGACGTTTTCGGCGTTTTCGGGAGTGACGCAGGTGCTGGCGCTGTCCGGGTCGATCCGGTAAATGCTCATGGCGGATTCAAACGCGCCGAAAATGGACAGCGAGGTGAGGTTGGCAATGAGCCTACCACCGAGTTGCGGCTGTGCCGGATCAATAAGAGCCGGGATTTGCTGGTCGACGAAGTCCCATTTATAGATAGGGGCCGCGGCATCCAGGTTGGCCATGACGCTGGTGAACACGTAGTCAAAGGCGGCAGGCTCTGTGCCCTCTGCGTTCTTGATCCAGCTCAAATACGACCACATCTGGACGGGCATTTCCCCGTCGACGTCGAGGTTTTGCATTTCCAGCACGACGGGAAAGGCGTCGGTCAGGGTTTTGACTTCGCGGTAGGTATCATCCGCGGTGTTGACCGCCAGCAGGGCGATCTCGACGTAGGGCGATAAACGGTCCCCGCCTTCGGGCAAGGTCCATCCGACCCGGCCGTTTGGCGGCTGAATCGCCTCGACGCCGGCCGCCCAGGCGGCTATCTCGCCTTCGGTATTGCCGACCCCGTATACTTCGCTAATCGCCAACTGAAGGGCGGAAGCCAAGGAGGTTACAATGAGGAAACCTTCTTCCTCGGGGTACATCAAGTTTGCCGTTTGCAGTTGTTGAAGCGTGGGAGACGTTACAAAGACACCCGTCTCCGGTGAGACGGTTATGCCCAACCCGTACGGCAGTTTCTCTGGCTGCTCGAGGTTGGCAATGGCCACGTTGCGGTAGCCAAAAGCATCCAGCTCCGTCAGGAACTGCAGATAGGATGCGCGCCACTGCTGACCGGGCAGAATCACGTCCGTCAACGGCGCGGGCAGGCCGTTCTTGTCGGGGTCAACGTCGTCTTGCGCGACTTTTGTGACCCTGAAATCGGTGGGCTCGGAACAGACGGAATATATCAGCAGCGTTTGGTCGGCTTCGTCAAGCGCGGCATTGGCAAATGCGTACGCGCTCAACGTGGTGGTCACCGGCTCCAACAAGAGTGAGGCCACGTCCAGCACGCCGTTGTAGGGCGGACCAAAGCCGAAGGCCACGCCCACGCCCACGGGCAGTTCCGTGTCAAGATGCAATACGAATGCGTCTCCGGAGGTGTTGTCTGCATTGATCGCATACGCTACCGGCGACGCAGAACCCACAGGCTCGTCGGCAGCCTGAAAGTTAATAAAGACCTGCGCGGTGGTGTCGGGCACGATGAATTCGTCGCCCTCTATTTCTACCGGAAACGATACATTGATTGCGGTAGCTTCGCCGGCTTGTAAGTTCAGCACCGCATTCAACAGATCGACCATGTCGATCCGGCCTGAAGCGCTGCTGGCCGCGCTGGCCCGCAGTGCCCCGTGCATCGGCATTATGCCGATCACGAAAGCCCCTGCCATCATCAGGCTTACCAGCGATGCAAGAACTAACTGTTTCCTGCTCCCCATGTGCGTTCTCCTTCCGATGTTTTAACAGGCGGCCACCGCGGTGAGACACGGCGTTAACCTGCTTTTCCCGACTCTTAAACCGCGGCAAAAATACCCCATATGACTCGTGGTTTAATGATGCCAAGATACCGTGCGCTAAAGTCACGGCTCGCCCGGCAATACAAAGCATCTGCATTATAGAGAAGTCTTTTTGGATTGTCAACCAGTATTGATACGGAAAATAAACGGCCGTCCCATCATTGGTATAAAGTGCTTAACCCTCAGACTGGCCTTTGGTTATAATACATCCGACCCAGCGGGAATATTACCGGCGGTCGATTTTTTGTTTAGTCTGGTGATTTTTGGACGCGCGCGGTTGCAGGGGTTCGCACAAAGATAGTTGACTTGATCAGGGTAAGTGCGACAAGTGAAAACACTGCCATTCCCAGGCTGATTAGTTGAGACAGCGTCATTCCCAACGCCGGGTGCCCCGAGTCACCCCGAAACACTTCGACGGTAAAACGCAGCACCCCGTAAAGGAAAAGGTACAGGAGCGCGACGGCCCCGCGAAAATGAGGCTTTCGGGAGGTATAGAGCAGCACCGGGAAAACGATCAGCAACAGGCCCAGGCACATGTAAAGCTGGGTCGGATGCAGGGCGGGCGTGAGTGGATCGGCCTGGGTGAGTTCGTTAGACATGTTTCTCATGTACCAGTGCGCGGAACTGGCTTTGGGAAACTGGACGCCCCAGGGAAGGGCGGTTGGCCGTCCCCAGCAGCAGCCTGTCAGGAAACAGCCGACCCGCGTGATGGCTTCTCCGAGCGCGAGGTAGGGCGCGCAGACGTCGGCGCACCGGAGTATGGGAAGCTTGTTGTAGAGCACGTAGGCCAGCACCGCGCCGATAGCCCCGATGAGGCCGCCGTAAAACACAAAGCCCGACGTCCAAAACAACACGGCCTGCCAGATCTTCGCCGGGTCGCCGTATTGGAGTATCCAGAAGGCTTTTGCCCCGATGAGGCCGCCCAGAATAGCGAACAGGCCGCCATGCGTGGTAGCCCGGATGGGCGGGTCAAGCCGATTGAGGTCGCGTACGGCCAGAAACGTGGTTGCCAGGAAGGAGATCGCCAGCATGGTGGGGTACGCGTGGAATTTGAGAGAATGCCACTCGAATAGGACAGGTCTCATCCGCCTTTGTTCCTTCGGCGGCGGTTGATCGCTGCGCCGGTGGACAAGGCCAGTGCGGCGGCGGCGAACAGACCCGCGTCGGCGGGCGCCGAACCAATAAACGCGGCAGACAGTACCGCGGCCTTGGCGGAGGAGTCGCGCCATCCTTCTGCGGGCTGGCTGTAGTCGCTGGGGCATCCGGATTCACTGCGGGCTCGAACCCAGTAGTAGTAGTGCACCGGCTGCGGCCCTCCTCCCTGGCAGCCAATCGTTATCATGTTGGCGGGCCCCGCGGCCGAGGCGTCCTGCCAGGATGTCGCGCCGGCCATCCAATTCGAGACGGCGTCCACGGCGCCGGCCGTGCTGGTCTTGGCGCGATAAACCCGGTATTCCACCGCGCCCGCCGCAGGGTCCCAGGAGACCGTCACGGCCGATGGATCGCCGGTTGAGGCGGTTACGCCGGTGGGGGCGTCTGGCCCCAGGCCGTCGCAATTGATGAAAACCTCGCCGCTCGATACCGCCACGGGCAGGGCTGTTCCCGTCAAGCTTGCGGCGGAGGGTTGGCCGGAGCTGTAGAGGTCAACAAGGCCGGGATCATCCGACAGGATTCTGAACGTGATGACGCACAGTTCGCCGTTAGCAATGGTGTTGCCCATCCCATAGGCCGTTATGGCTACCGTGCCGGTTGAGGACGGGGGCGAGAAGATAAGCTGGTCGAGGTCGAGCGCCGAGCCTTCATCTACCGAAAGCAGTTGGAGCGCTAGCGCATCATAGGCTAACCCAAAAACGATGGTGGACGCCGTTGAGCTGCCCGACAGCATCACCGGCACTTCCACAGACTCGCCTTTTACGCCGGCAGCCGTACCGACGCTCAGCCTCAGGGCTTCTTGAGCATCCGCGTCGAGACTCAGACAGAATACAGAAAATGCGGCCGCCGCCAATAAGACGGCAACAGCGGTAACCGGCCGGGACTGCATGAACATGGCAAGAAAACTCCTAATTTTGCGCGCGCGCGGGTGCAGCCGCACTTCGCACTTCGCACTTCGCACCCTACTTTGCGTTGCGCGCGCGCGGGTGCAGCTCCACCGTCCACCGTCCACCGTCCACTCCTATTTGCGCGCGCGCGGGTGCAGCGGCAGAATCTACTGTCAGCCAAGCACTTAAACCATATCTGAGCGGGCGTGGAGGTGTCAACAATTTCACTTGGTGCAAGTTTTTGGCCACTACCACGTTGCGCACTGAACAAAGCCTGTGATAGGTTAAGTTTATGATTCAAGTTTCCTGTACAAACTGCGGGATCCGCATTCTGGTTCCAACCACAGTACAAGGGAGAGCGGGTATCTGTTTCGGTTGCGGGGCCCCGCTTTCGATTCCGGGCCTGGCGAACTCGAACGAACTGATCGATCTTTCATTCAGCCCCGGCACGCGGATAGCCGGGCGTTACAGCATTTATGAGCGGTTGGGCCGACGGCTCGACCAGGGTGTAGCCGAGCCGTTGCGCCCTGTCCCTGTCGCCTGCTGACACCCATACGGCCGGAAGGCCGAACGCGGGCTCTTTTGTAGGGATTCCCTTGATTTCTT
>JAPLKX010000726.1 GCA_026387845.1 Candidatus Hydrogenedentota bacterium
GCGCGGGCGAGACGACCGCGCCTACTTCGGAGATTGCTTGTGCGGGAACCGAATGGTAAGTTGGGCGACGATTCTCACTTGGAGGCAGATTTATGCTCGCAATTCTTCTGATGGTTTTGGCGGCGGGCCCCGAGGTGGTCAACGGCGGATTTGATCAGGCGCTGGACGGCTGGACGTTTGTTGGCGCCGGCGTGACGGCGGATGGCGTTGAGGTGGATGGCCGGACGGCGGCCCACCTGCTCGTGCCGGTCGAGACGCCGGTGGGATGGCCGCACCTGCAGCAGGATTTTCCGGCAACGCCGGGTATGGCCTACGAAGCCGTGGCGGACGCGATGCAACGGCGGATCACCGACGGCCAGGGGGCTTACGTCGCGCTCGAGTTTCACGACAGTTCCGGCAAACGGATCTCGTACGGCCAGTCGGATTTTGCGCAAGTGGATGGACGGTGGTCGCACCTCAAGGCGTATGGGATTGCGCCGGAAGGCTGCACCAACGTGCGGATAGGCCTGGTGCTTTACGGCCACGGCGAGGCGTTTTTCGATTCCGTGACGATGACGTTCGCGCCGGGTATGGACGCTGCGCCGGCAAAACTCGACGGGCCGGTGGCAATCACTGTGACGGGGGAAGTTGCGTGCGAGCAGTTCAAAGGGTTCGGGACGGAAGATGACGGGTGGTTTTACAACGCCGAGAACGCATCGCACGGGGTGGACGAATCTGACGCGGTCCTGCGCGAGAAACGGATCGAATGGATGTCGCCGGATTATGTCCGGATGTTCTGCTGGTACAAGGAATGGAACCCGGGCGGGGATTGGGAGACGTTCACATTCGACAGCGACTACATGCGGAGCCGGTACAGGACGCTGGACCTGTATCAGCGCCTTGGAACGACGGTGAACCTGACGGGCGTCGAATGGGGTGTGAAGGATCCCTACGCCGAGCCTGAAAAGGTGGCGAAAGCGTTGGGGGCGCTGTTCGAACAGTTGATCAAGGTGAAAGGCTACACGTGCGTGAGGGAGTGGACACTGACCAACGAGCCCAACACCAATTGGACGCAGCGCGGCAACACGTTTGAAAAGTTTGTGAAGATCCACCAGTTGGTGAAAGCGGAATTCGCGGCGCGCGGGCTTGACGTGGAAGTGGTGGGCAGCGATGACACGGCGGGCGAAACGTGGTTCCGCCAGTGCGTGGGCGATCCCGGCTATTTTGAGACCGTCGACGTCTTTGGATCGCATCGGTATTTCCCGTTCGCCGACAGGGGCCTGGCGACGAGGTTCTACAACGAGCGGCTGGGGCTGCTGCGCGGGAAGACGCCGGTGAAACCGTTCGTGGTGGGTGAGTTCGGGTTTCAGGACGCGCGCTCCGGCGTAGCCGACAACCAACTGATGGAAGAATACCGGTATGCGGTCTGGACGGCCGCGTTCGCGATCGAAGGCCTGAACGCGGGGGTCGCCGGATTCTCGATTTGGTCAATTCATGAAATGTACTACCCGAGCAACATGATGATGAACTACGCGCTGTGGAACTACAAGAACAGGGGCTGGTCGTTGCGGCCGGTGTTCTACGCCTGGGCGAACTTCTCCCGGCTCACGAAATCCGGCGACAAGGTGTATCGGTGCACATCGAGCCATCCCAAGAACGTGTCGGCGGCGAAAGTCGGCGGCGTACTGTTCTGGGTGAACTGTGGCGAGGCGGCCGACGTACAGCTCGACGGGATGCAGGCGCGCGAGGTGCACGTCTGGACTGAAGGGCCTTGCGGCGGTGTTACGGAAATCGGGTCTGTTCTCGGCGAACCGGCCTCGAAGTTCCGCGTGCCCGGAATGAGTTTCGGGTATTGCAAATAGATTCGGCGACGCAATCGTGCATTTGAAGTCACAGGATTAATTTGAGAACAGCGGGGATAGGAAATCGTGGAGGCCGCGTGCGTACTCCGCCGTTGACGTAATGTATCCGTCATTGTGATCGCCGGAAATCTGCAGGAAAGTCTTTGGCTGGTTTGCGAGCTCGAACAGCCGGCGGGCATGCCGGATCGGGATGAGAGTGTCGTCTGCGCTGTGGACAATCATGATCGGCACGTGAATTCGGCCGACCTTCTTGGCGTTCTCGAACCGGTCGCGCACCAGGAACTTCACCGGGAACATGTACAAATGTTCCTGTGCCACTTGCGGCAACGATAAAAACGTGCTCTCAAGAATAATCGCGCCCGGAGTCACTTCAGTGGCCAACTGCACGGTCGGGCCGCCGCCGATAGACCGGCCCACGGGGACAATCTTCTCCGGCGGAATCTTCTTCTGCTCCGTCAAATATTTCCATGCGGCGCGAATATCCTGGTAAAAGCGCCCCTCGGATGGGCGGCCGGTGCTGCGGCCGTACCCGCCGTAGTCGTAAACCAGCACCGAAAAGCCAAGGTCCCGAAAAACGTCTGCGACCTCGAACCAGCCGGAAATATTCCCCCCGTTGCCGTGCGAGAAGAGGACAGCGCCCCGCGCATTGGGAACCTCCATGAACCAGGCGTTGGTGAAATTGCCGTCAACCGGCAGCATGACGTCTTCATACGGGAACTTGTATGGCCGATCCGACGGCACACGGTCGATTGTGCGTGCCGCGGGAAATATCAACCACCGCTGAATCAGAAATAGCCCCAGCATGAAGAGGAAGCAGATCACGAAAAAGTATGTCATTGTCCGCCGGCCGAATCGCAGCCATTTAGCGGCTGCGGATTGTTGAGTCTCGACAGGTCCGGGTGTGTCAGGCACGATGGTTGCTCCAAAGGTGCTTCTGTGAGCATTCTAGACTACGGGACATTGTCGCGCAAAAGGCCTGCCGGTTCTCTGCGGACGGGCTGATCGAGAGGTTCAGCAATGAGCCAAATGGAGTTTCCGGAGGGGCCGGAAAGCCCGCACCGCGTCTATACGATCGGCCATTCGACGCAACCGCTGGACCATTTCATAGCCGTGTTGCGGGCGCATGGCGTGACAAAGCTGGCCGACGTCCGCACCGTGCCGAGGTCGCGCAAAAACCCGCAGTTCAACAAAGAGACGCTGCCGGGGGAGTTGGAGAAGGCCGGGATTAAATACGAGCACCTGCCGGGGCTTGGCGGCCTGCGGAAACCGCACAAGGACTCTATCAACACGGGCTGGGAAAACGACTCGTTCCGCGGCTATGCCGACTACATGCAGACCCCGGAGTTCGAAGAGCATCTTGGGCAACTCATGCACGAGATTGACGCGGGGCGGGACGTCATCGCCATCATGTGCGCCGAGTCCGTCTACTGGCGTTGCCACCGGCGGATGATTGCTGACGCGTTGGCCGCGCGCGGCTACTCCATCGGCCACATCACCAGCCCCGGCAAAGTGTCCGCTCACGAGATGACGCCATGGGCAAAGGTAGATGGGGGGAAGGTGACGTATCCGGGAAAGGAGTGACGTGCGGGCGGGGCGCTCGTTCTCTTAAGTTACTTTCGTAGAACAACTTACAGCCATTCATCCCCGTGTTGTTTCCGCTCGTTTCGGAAGTACGAGTAAAACAGGCCTTTGCATTTTATGCGAACTCTGATATGATACATATGTCGTGTGTTGAGTTTTGGGACAACGGTGACAAGTTCCCCTCGTGGCGAGAGTTGCCACCAAAGGTACATTAGAAGAAAGGAGTCATGCCATGAAGAAAAGAGGATTTACCCTGATCGAGCTGTTGGTCGTAATCGCCATTATCGGTATTCTGGCTGCGATTCTGTTGCCGGCGCTTGCACGGGCCCGCGAATCGGCGCGTCGCGCGAGTTGCGCCAATAACCTGAAACAAATGGGGCTCGTTTTCAAGATGTACGCCAACGAGTCCAAGGGCCAAAAGTTCCCCACCATGAAGTGGTGCGACTATGATTCCGCCACCCCAAACCCCAACTGCGAGTGCAACAAGGCCGCCAATTTCGGGCTGGACCTGTTTCCGAACATGATAGCGGTGTATCCGGAATACCTTTCGGATTCCAACATCCTGATATGCCCTTCGGATCCGGAGGGGACGAAGGTTGAGGAGGGCCAGTGGCTCTGCGAAGGCACCGGCGCGTTTGCACCGGCCAAGACGGGCAACATATCCTACATCTATTACGGCTGGGCCATGAAGGGCGAGTACATGGTCGCCAATCCGGGTGACATCAACTACACAGGCGACTTCAACGACGTCATCGACCCGGATACCTTGGTCGCCATTCTCGGGCTGGCCGCGGATGTGCAGGGCATTTGGGCCGATCCCGCTACTTTCAGTAGCGCAGCAGATGGCGACGTAAACGTACCCAATACCGGCACGGCGCGGTTCACAATCTACCGTCTCCGCGAGGGTATCGAGCGATTCTTCATCACCGACATCAATAACCCGGCTGGCAGCGCACAAGCACAAAGCGAATTGGCGGTTATGCACGATGACGTGAACGCCAATATCCAGCAGGGCGGAGGCAGCTTCAACCACGTACCCGGCGGCGGCAACGTCCTGTACATGGACGGCCACGTTGAGTTCGTGAAATACCCCGGCGAGTGGCCTATCTGCGCCATGTGGTCGAACGTGATGGCCAACTTGTCCTACTAGTCCCCAAACTCACGACTCCCGGAGGCTTCCCGCCTCCGGGAGTTTTTTTTGCCGCGGAATGGCACGACCTGCTGCACATAATCCTCATACTCCGCACGTATCTCGCTATTAGGCCGCAATCTGCAATGTGATCGTTTGACTCTCCTGGGAAATCCTTGGATACTGTTGGCGCGGTTTTCTATGGAGGGAGAGACATCATGCGGATTCCAACGTTGCACGTGGTGGGGGACTCGATCCCGCGGGCGTACTTCCGGGCGATCAAGGCGGTGTGGGAACACGGGCTGGCGATGCGGACGGAGTACGACCGCCGCAATGGCGCGGGCGAGTACATCGACCTGCCGAGCCGTGACGCGCGCGTCCTGATCGAGGTGACCGACCCGTTCGCGCAGCCGCGGTTTCCGCCGATATCGTTTTGCGAGATCGGCGTGTACATTGCCGAGATCATGGGCGCGAAAGATTACCGCGTGCTGCCGATGGAGCAGTTGAAACATGCAGTAGGCGGCGAGCTGACGGCGAGCGAGTGGCCTTACACGTACCACCAGCGGCTGTTCGCGCACCCGGACTGCGACGGGTCGGTCGTGGACCAGATGTCGATGGCGATCGAGCGCGTGGCGCGGACGCCGTACACGCGGCGTGCCGTGGCGACCACCGCGGTGCCCAACATCGACCCGTTCCTGAAAGAAGACGTGCCGTGCCTGCGTGAGGTTCAACTGCGATGCCCCGAGGACGATGAGGGCAACCTGGTGTTGAACATGAACACGATGTGGCGGTCGCGCGACTTGTACAAGGCGTGGGGCGACAACGTGATCGCGATCACATTTTTGCAGAGCGTCGTGGCGCGGCGGATTGAGAAGGCCGCGGAGAGGCCGGTCCGCGTCGGCAGCTACGCCGATTACAGCAGCGCCCTGCACATTTATGGCCAGGACTTTGGCGCGGTTGGCGGCGATCTCGAGCGCGGCCTGCAAAGTTTCTTCGATACGTTCGACGAGGAGACGTTCGTAGCGCGGTCGTTGACGAGCGAGATGGCGGCGGAGATGCTGGTTCTGCCGCAGTTGCGCGACCTGCTTTCCGCGCGCCAGATGGAACAGTGGCAATTCCCGGCGGAAAGCGTCGGGATCATCAAGGATCTTATCTCAGGTTTTGTCAGCGGCGAGTACATTCCTTAGTATGGAGTGCGGCAGCTTGCTGCCGCTTTTTGTAGCGCAAGGCATTCCATGCAAACGACATTGTACTTATTAGACAAAGCTTTCCTGCCGAAAAGCGGCAGCAAGCTGCCGCACTCCATAATGTCAATGCATTTAAGAAAATGACGGTTTAGAAGGAGTCAGATGACCAGCGGGGACCGATACAGGGCAATTTATACGTTTGAGCCGGTGGACCACTTGCCGCGCCAGGAGTTCTACATTTGGGTCGAGGCAATCGACCGGTGGAAGACCGAGGGCCTGCCGCGCGATTACGACGATCAGAATCTGTTTAATTTCGATCCGCCGGGCGTCGTCGAAGTTGGGCTCGACATGGGCGCGTGCGAGCCGCCATTCCTGCCGGCATACGAGACTAAAATCATTCAGGACGAAGGCACGACGGAGATCGTCCAGGATTTCGCAGGCCGGTGGCTGCGGTGTTTCAAAGGGCGGCGGCACGGGTTCATGCCGGACTACATCAAGCACCCGGTGACGTGCATCCGCGACTGGGAGGAAGACGTCCTGCCGCGGCTCAACCCGGACTCGCCCGAGCGGTATTGGACGCTGAAAGGCACCGCGGCCTATGCGTCCGAACGGCGTGGGGTGGAAAACCTGATGGTGCGGCAAGCGGCGGTCGGCGGGTATATGTACCTTCGTGCGCTGATGGGGCCGGAGGACCTGCTGGTGGCGTTTTGCCTGCAGCCGGATCTGATCCACACTATGATGCGTCATTGGGTGTCTTTGATGAATGCGGGGCTCGAGCGAATTCAGGCCATAATCGAACTGGACGAACTAGCTGTCAGCGAAGACATCTGCTACCGCAAAGGCCTGCTGATCTCGCCCGACATGGTGCGCGAGTTCTTGTTGCCCTACTACCAGGAGGTGGTCGGCAAGGCGCGGGCCCGGCAACAGCGCCGGCTGTATTTCAATGTCGACACGGACGGTTTTGCGGACCCGGCCGTTCCGCTGTACATGGAAGCGGGGTTGGACGTGATGGACCCGTGGGAAGTGGCCAGCGGATGCGACGTGGTCGAGATCGGGCGCAAATGGCCCAAACTCGTCATGACGGGCGGGATCGACAAGCGCATCCTCGCCGCGGGCAAGGACGAGATCGACAAGCATCTGGAATATATCATCCCGGCCATGAAAGAGCGCGGCGGCTACATCCCCACATGCGACCACGGCGTCCCCGACGACGTCAGTTTTGAAAACTACATGCACTACCGCCGCCGCGTCTGCGAACTGGACAACTGACTAGCGGGTGAGGCTACCGGCGCCGTTTCAGCATTTTCGAGACCGTTCCGGTATATGACTTCCTTTTGTCTGGATTGACTGTTATCTAAAGAGTAGGATGAATTTGGAGAGGGCGTAAGAAGGAGTTACCACGGTGAAAATCTTGATTTACATAATCGTGGCGGCGCTGGGTGTGCTTGCGGGGGCGCTAGCGGTCCATAGCTGGCTTGCGCCGGAAGTGGCGGTGCTGACGGGACGGGCGGAGTCGCTTGCGGTGGAGAATAAGACGCTGAAAGACCAGGCGGACAAACTGACAACGCACGCGCGGCGGCTGGAACAGCAATTGGCCGAGGTGGCAAGCCAGACTGCGGATGCGGCGGCGCAAGAACCGCCAGTGCCTCAAGCCCTGGACGAACCTGCGGAACCCGAATCCGAAGATGTTGCCGAGGCATTTGGTCCATCGCAGGGGAACTCGCGGCGGGGTGTACGGCAGCGAGGCCAGGCTGAAGTGGCCGGGACGGAGCAGGCGGCCTCTGAAACCGGCCAGCCGGAGGAAGGGCGCGGGGATTCCGAGAGTCGCCAAGCCCGGTTCCGCGAGTTTGAGCAGCAGATGCGGGATCGGGTCAGCACGGTGTTGCAGGATGAGTACGCGAGCGCGCCTGATGCCGACACGCAAGAACGGATACAAATCCTCCAGGATTATACGGATCAGATGGCGCAGTTGCGCGAGGAAATGCGCAATGCGGAATCGGATGAAGAACGCGACGCCCTGCGCCAGACGATGCGGGAATCATACATGGGGATGCAGGAAGTCGTCCGCACGCAACAGGACTCGATGCTGCGGTCGCTGGCAACCAACAGCGGCATAACGGACCCGGGAAAACAGGACGCTTTTATTACGGGGCTGCGTGACATGCAGGCCAGCCCGTTCTTCCAGACCGATCGGATGATGGGCGGCGGGGGCGGTCGCGGCCCGTGGCGGCCGGATTTTCACGAGGGTCGAGGCGGGCCCGGGCCGGCGCCGGTCGCGGGCCGTAGCGGACCGTAAAAATCCAAGGACAACTCCGGCCTTTTAGAAGCTGAACGGTGTGAGGACGTAGGTGTGGCCGCTGGTGAGTCGGTTTTTCTCGAACCAATCCAGTGAGTTTGGCTTGTTGATCATGTATGGGGGCCGGGGCGTATAGGGCAGCGGCGGGAGTTCGAAGGATTTCTCCAGAACCCGGCCGGTAACCGTGCCCTCGCCTTCAATGACAAGATCAATCGTCGCTTCGCCGGAACGGGGGAAAATTTCATAATGGAACGACCAGGACATGCGTTCGCTTAGGACGTTGGATGAGAATTCCCCGCGGCTCGCGAAAAACCGACCGACCCTGATTTTCTGCCCGTCGACTCTTGCCTGGAGAACACGCGTGGGCGTGTTTATGTAAAACCGAACCTCGGGAACCCTGCGGGGCGACGTCAGCCGGAGCGATACTTCGCGGGCGCCGTCATCTCGCCGGGCGTCGGAAATGACCTCTACGGTAGGCGGCGCAAGTTCGGCGACCGGCGCGGGCGCTTTAAGTCGGGGCTTGCGATCAGAAGGCATGAATTCCCGCAAGGACACCTTTGGGGTGCCGGGGGGGAAAAACTGCGAGGTCCACTCGTCAGGCGCCTTGTCCGTACTGATCCACCACGCCTGGCCGGTGGTCCTGTCCAATCCGTACGACACACTGTTCATCACGGGCATGGTTGGCCCAGGCCGGCCCCCGATCGGGATGAACACAAGCATTGAAAGGGGTACCATCAGTACGAGCAGGTTGAGTCGGGGCACCGGGTTGAAAAAGTAGCGCAGTTGCGGCGCCATGAGCCCGAGGAGCAGAACGAGCGGCGCCATCAGGAGGGGCGACATGATGACTGTCACTGAGGCGAGCATCCCGCGCATTAACTGCACGATCATCAGGATACCGGGGAGGGTAAACAACGCGTGCAGCCACACCCGCCGGCCCGACAGACCGGCCGGGCCGGTGACGAGCAGAATCAATCCGATTGAAGCCGCCAGCGTGGGCCACAGGGCAACACATGCGCCGTTCGGAAGTGTAACCTGCACAACCATCAGAACCACCAGCCACCATACCAGCGCGCCCGCAACAAGATTGGCGGTTGTAACTTTGTTGTTCAATGCCCGAAATAACAGCCCGGCGACAAGAACGGTTATTGCAATAAGCCCGGGTGCAAGCGTGCGCGTACTGTAAAGAACATAGATGTAGTGGAGGTGGTAGGCGATGCCAATGCTGGCCGCGGAGATGAGCGTCGCAAGACCCGCGGCGACAAGAACGGCGCCCGAACCGCTCGCGATGCCCCGCATCGTCAGTCTGTGGCGACGGATGCCCAACATGACCACGCCGATAAACGTCAGCGTTGCGAGGATCGCAAACGGGAACTCGAGCGAGGCCGCATATTGCACCATGATCGGGCCGAAAATGTTGAAGAAGATGGCGTCCGGCTCTTTGGGGACGTTGTTGAGCGGCATATTGCCGAAATGGCGGGCCAGGTTGAGCGCGTACGAGCCATGGTGCTGGAGGCTGCTGAGGGAGAGATTGTCGGGGTTGTCGTTGGGCGTGTGGTAATAAGGCAAATCCTCGATGAAGGCGATGTTGTAGCCGGTGAGCCGGTGCTCCCGCATGACGGAGAGATCGGTTCGCGTGGGCATGCGCTTGTAGACCTCATAGCTGAGGCTGCTGGCCCGGACCGACGCGCCGGAATGAATGAGTTGGCGGATCAGCCAACCGTTGCCGGGAGTGGTTTCAAACATGCCCGACGGCCCGGACGTGCCGCGCGTCTCCATGTTGAGCAATATGCCGACCTGATCCGCCCAGGGGTGCCGGACAAACGCACGCGCACCCGTCAGGCCCCGTTCTTCCCCGTCGGTAAAAACGAGAAACACGTCGTTCATCAGCGGCGGCCCGGCCTTAATGGCCCGGGCGGTTTCAATCATTGTGGCTACGCCCGAGCCGTCGTCGGCTGCGCCGGGCCCGTAACTGGTCGAGTCGTAGTGGCTGATAAGCGCAAACGCCTTGGTACTGGCCGTCCCCGGGATTCGCGCAAGTACATTGCGGACCTCGCTGATCGTGGATCTTGCGGTCACTGTGGCGGTATCGACTTCCGCTTGGAGGCCAATCTCGGCAAGCGCACCAAGGATGTACTCGCGGACGCGGTCGGCCGCG
>JAPLKX010000493.1 GCA_026387845.1 Candidatus Hydrogenedentota bacterium
TGGTGCTCGCCAGAGACAAAACCACTCCCGACTCCCCATACAACGACAACGACTATTCCGTACGCCCTCCCTTGCCGCTGATGGTCGAGTTTTTTACCCTGCCCAGCATGAGAAACTTCGGCTGGGAATAGGGAAAAAACGATGAAGGATAAACCAAAAACAAGTTAACGTCGCACTGAGAACCGTCAACTTCGCACTGAGAACTGTCAACTGTCGCACTGTCCACTTCGCACTTCGCACTCCGCACTTCGCACTTACTCTTGTGGCGGTGTTTTGCCGCTTTCGACGAGTTCGACGAACGCGTTGGCGACTTGCGGGTCGAATTGCGTGCCGGAGTGTTGCTTGAGTTGCTCGAGGATCTGGGCCGGGGAGAGCGCGGACCGGTACGCCCGGTCGCTGGCCATCGCGTCGTATGCGTCGGCGACGATGATCACGCGGGTGACCGGTGAGAGCTGGTCGCCGGGGAGGCCGTCGGGGTAGCCGGACCCGTCCATGCGTTCATGGTGGCCGCGGACCAGTTGGCGGTGTTCGGGCCGGAGCACGCGCACCGGCATCAGCACTTCGTACCCCACCAGCGGGTGCCTGCGGATCGTCTCCCACTCCTCGGGTGTGGGTTCGCCGCGTTTGTTGAGGATGCCGTCTTTGACACCGACCTTGCCGACGTCGTGCAGGGCCGCGCCAAGCCGGAGCACTTCGATGTCGGTTTCGGCCATGCCGAGCCGCCGCGCCGCCCATACCGAATAGTTGCGGACGCGCTGGCTGTGGCCGTGGGTGTAGG
Organism: Candidatus Hydrogenedentota bacterium; assembly: GCA_026387845.1. Lineage (GTDB taxonomy): Bacteria > Hydrogenedentota > Hydrogenedentia > Hydrogenedentales > SLHB01 > JAPLKX01. The sequence continues at coordinate 779 of JAPLKX010000493.1, forward strand.
CGTCTTTCGCCTCGAGCAGCAGCGCGATCGATTGGAGCGTCGAGAGGTGCGCGTCTTCCACGCTTTTGATAAGCCGCGCGTTCTCGAGTGCGGCGGCCGCGTGGTTCGCCACAATGCTCAGGATTTTCAGGTCCCCTTCAGTGAACCGCGACCCGTCCTTCTTATCCGTCACGTTAAGCACGCCCAGCACGTGCGGCTCGATCGTGCTCAGCGGCCCGTTATAACCCGATGGCCATTTCTGCTCGAGCGGCACCGACACGAACGAGTCCCCCTGGAGGCGCCGGCTGATTTGTTCGATGTCCGGGCTCTGCCCGATATCCTCGACAAGCAGCGGCCGCGCCGATTTCGCCACCATGCCGCTGATCCCACGACCCATCTCGACGATGGTTTTTGCGGCTTCTTCTGGAAGTCCAACGCTGGCGGCGACTTCGAGGGCTTTGCCGTCGGGCGTCGTCACCATGAGCGAACCCCGGCGCGCGCCGACACGATCGAGCGCCGCGCGGAGGACGAAGTCCAGCAGGGCCTCCTCGTCCCTCATCCCGGTGATTTTCTCGCTGATGTTGAAGAGTTCGTTGATTTCGCGGAGGCGTGCATTTTCGTTTTCGAGGCGGTGGCGCTCGATGGCGTTGGTCACCGCCAGCTTTATCTCGCTGAGGCTGAACGGCTTAAGGACGTAATCGTACGCGCCTTCTTTAACGGCGGCCCGGGCCGTCTCGAGCGTGGCGAACCCGGTCATCACGATCGGAATCACCGTGGGGGTGATTTTCCGAGCTTCCCTGATGAGTTCGATCCCGTCCATTTCGGGCATCATGATGTCGGTGAAGAGGATGACAAAATTGTTGTCTTGTTGGAGGAGGTTAAGTGCGTCGCGGGCGCTTCCGGCGGTTTCGACCGCGTAGCCTTCTTCGGTGAGGATATCGACGAGTAGCGCCCGAATGACAATTTCGTCGTCAACTACCAGAATACTACCGTCTTTGGTCATTTGACCCCCAGGCAATCGTGCTGTCTAATGATAACATAACGGGGAGCAAATCGGGTTTTTGTATCCGCAAACTCCGCCAGGTTCCTGTGGTTGAAACGCTAACTTATTGTGGTGGTTTAACTTACAGCGATTCGGGCAGGTGGCCATTCAATTCCTATTCTGTAAAAAGTTAACTAGATCTCTTTTTTGGCCTTGGCAAGGGCTTGGGCGACTTGGTTTGGTGCGGTGCCTCCGGGTACGTTTCTGCGCTCGCAGATGGTTCGTGGTTGTAGTGCGAGCAGGATTTGCTCGTCAAACAGGGGTGAGAACCTGCGGAGTTCGTCGAGGGGTAGTTCGGTGAGGCGCCGGTTGGTTTTTGCACAGTGGAGCACGATTTTGCCGACGATTTCGTGGGCCTGGCGGAATGGTAGGCCTTTTTGGGCGAGCGCGTCGGCGAGATCGGTGGCTTCCATGAATCCTTGCCGTGTTGCGTCGGCCATGCGGTCGGTATTGGTGGAGATGGAGCGGACCATGCGTGCGGCGACGGCGAGGGAAAGCTGGAGTGTGTCGGCGGCGTCGAACGCGGCGATTTTGTCTTCCTGCATGTCGCGGTTGTAGGTGAGTGGGAGTGCTTTCATGAGTGTGAGGAGGGAGACGAGCGCGCCGTATACGCGGCCGGTTTTTCCGCGGATGAGTTCGGCGGCGTCGGGGTTTTTCTTTTGCGGCATGATGCTCGAGCCGGTGGTGAATGCTTCGCCGATTTCGATGAACTGGAATTCCTGGGACGACCAGAGGACGAATTCTTCGCAGAGT
>JAPLKX010000173.1 GCA_026387845.1 Candidatus Hydrogenedentota bacterium
TGCGCGGCTCAAGGGGCAGCAGCCGGGGGCGCATGTGCCGGATCCGATGCGGGAGGAGTTGCACCGGCTGCTGTGGGAACAGATGGAGAAGCTGGATCCCGACGCTCATGAAGTGCTGGTTCTGCACTATTTCATGAAGAAAAAAGCCCGCGAAATTGCCGCGCTGCTGGAAATTCAGCCCAATGCGGTGGAGAAAAGACTTCAGCGCGCCCGTGAAGAGCTCGGGCGGCGGTTGACGGAACTGCTGGGGGAAGAAATCGAGGAAGTCAAGGCCGATGGCCGCCGCGGCGACCGCATCATGGCGGCGATTTGCGCATCTCCGGTGGGGTGGAAGGTTTCGGCCGCGGCTTCGAGCGCGGCGACGACGGTCGCGGGCGTGGCGACAGGCGCGGGGGCGGCAAAAGTGGCGGCGACCGTGGCGGCGGCGCTGGCGCTGGCGTTAGCGGGTTATCTGGCGGTTGACCGTTACACGCGGACGCCGCCCGGGCAGGATGCGAGGGTGGAGACGGCATTCGCGGCGGAGGTTGTGGCGCCGGCCGCGCCGGAGGCATCCGTGTTGCCGGAACCCGCTGCGCCCGAAATCGAGGAGGCGCGGGATGCAAAGGTTCTTGAGCCGTTTTATGCGCCCGTTTATGGCACGGTGAAAGGGACGGTGAGCAAGGAAGACGGTACGCCGGCGGCGGGCGTGCCGGTCTGGCTGGACAACCAGTACTCGATGGCGCTGTACAGCAATAACGAATATGTGTCGTCGAATGCGCCGCAGTTTGAGCGGATCAGGCCGCTGAAATTGTCGACGCGGACGGATTCGGGGGGCGGGTACCGCATCGAGGGGGTTCCGCTGGTGATGCTGCAACGTTACTGGCCGGAGTACGAGATCAAGGCGGAGGGACGCGGCACGTTCGCGTCAGTTCTCATCCAGGCTAAGCACATGGACCGGGAGGTGGTGGCGAACCTTACGCTGTTGCCGGACATGAGCCTGGGTGGAACCGTGACGGATGGCGAGGGCAAGCCTGTGAAAGAGGCCACCGTGCATCTGCGATCGGAATCGGATCCTCACGGCGAAATCAGTCGCCAGACGACGAGTGATGCGGGGGGCGTTTTCTTGTTTGAACACGTCCCGCCGGGGATGTGCATGCTTAGCGTGTCCGCAAAGGGGTATCTCGATGATCGCGGCAGGTGGCTGGCGGCGGGCAGGCTCGATCACGTGCTGCGGTTGGACAAGGGCAGTTCGGTTTCGGGCCGTGTGGTGGACATGGCGGGACGGCCTGTCGCGGATGTTTTTGTGAGAGGTTACGGCGCAAACACTGAAGAGGAGGCTAGCAGGTACCCTGAGTTCTCCTTCTCCAGCGAGACTGACAGCCAAGGATTGTTTGAAGTTACGGGATTCAAGCCGGAGGTGTACGCACTTGCGGTGGATGCGAAGTGGGGCGAGACGCTTGCGCTGACGCTGGTTGAGCCGCTGACGGTGACGGTTGGGACCGAGCCGGTGGCGGGGCTGCTGCTGAAGATGGCGCCGGGCGCGGTGCTGCGCGGGACGGTGATCGATGAAGAAGGGGCGCCGATTCCCGCGGGGAGCCGGGTTTGGGCCGGGGTGAGCAACAACGCCGGCGGCCACGGGCGGGGGTGTGAGATTGGCGCGGATGGGTCGTACGAGATCGTGGGCCTGCCGCCGGGCGAGCTGAAGACGCGTGTGCGCGTTCCTTATGAGCTGACGCGATTTGAGGGGACGGTGACGCTTGCCGCAGGAGAGGTAAAGGAAAACCACGAGATCCGGCTGCGGTCGTGGCAGTTTTCGGGGTTGGTGATCGACGAGCAGGGGCAGCCGGTGCCGTGGGCGTCGGTGTATGCGGTTGAGCCGGTTCGGGCGCATGTTGAGTTGGGCGAGACGCTTGCGGACGGGCATGGCCGGTTCCAGTTTGACCTGCGGTTTCCGCCGGCGTCGCCGGAGGTGTATGTTCAGGCGCTGTCCGACGGCGGATACAGCGCGCCGGCCGGGCCTTATCGGGATGGCGAGACCGCCCGCGACATGACGCTGCGGATCGTGCGGTCGGGGCGTTTGGAGGGCGAGGTGGTGACGGGCGAAGGCCTGCCGTTCAAGACGGGTTACGTCTCTGCGCTGCCGGATACGGGTACGGCGGTTCTGCTGCGCACCGCGCCGGAAAACGATGAAGCGGCGGAGCGGGGGTTGCAGAACGGGGGCCGATTCGAGTACGCGAAGCTGCATCCGGGCCGGTACACGCTCGAGGTGTGGCAGTTGGCGCTGGAATCGGACGCGCCGTTGACGACGACGGTGGTTTCGGTGCAGACGGGGCGCACGACGGAGGCGCGGCTGGTGGTGGACATGGCGGGGTACGGCGGTGTGGAAGGGGTGGTGTTGCAGGACGGCAAGCCGGTGTACGGCACGCTTGTCGTGGTTGAATCGGCGGGGCTGAAGCGGGCGGTTTGGCAAAGCACCGGGGCTGACGGCCGTTACAGCGTGTACGGAGTGCCACCGGGTTTGGCGGTGGTCACGCTGGAGCCGTCGATACCATCCGGTCGAAGCGCGATGCACGACAAGAAGAACACGGACATCGTCGCTGGCGCGTTCTCGACGGTCGATTTTGAGTTTTTTAGCGGCAAGGCGGCCGTGGAAGGGACCGTTACCGAAAACGGCGTCCCGTCGGAAGATGTGGCGGTAACGTTTGAACCTCAAGATGTGGTTGGTGCGGCGAGTTTCACGGCGCGGCCGGATGAGAAAGGGTATTACAAGGTGGAGGGCGTCCCGGAGGGCGCTTACCGGGTCGAGGCGTGGACGGGCAGGTCGCGCGGGGTTGTGCAGGCGCAGTTGGCGGCGGGGCAGACGGCGCGGATCAATTTTGAGTTGCGCACCTCAGCCATACATGGGAGGGTTGAGGGCGTCCGGGCGGGCGAGAAGGCGGTTGTGGTGGTTTTGCCGGCGGAAGCCGAACTGGCCGAGTGGACGGCGGAGTCGCTGGAAGCGTTGGGCGGGCAGATCGTCGCGCAAACCGAGGCGGGGCAGTATGGGGTTTTCAATTTTGACGCGGTTGAGGAAGGGGATTATTGCGTGTGCGCGGTGGGGTTGCCGGCGGAGGCTGAATTTGACGTGGAATCGGTGCTGGGGGGGCGGATGGTGTTCAGCGCGCCGTTCCATGCGGCGCCGAGCGCGCCGGTTGAAGTTGAACTGGAACTCAAGTAGGCGGCTTGCAAAATCAGGAACTCAGGAAAGCAGGAATGAAGAGAATACTTCTTGCTTTCCTGATTTCCTGATTTGAAGGTTGCGCGTGGGGGTGTTGGCGGTGTAAGATTGATGAAGGTCAAATAGCTTGTTTTC
>JAPLKX010000274.1 GCA_026387845.1 Candidatus Hydrogenedentota bacterium
GAAACCTGTGGGGCGCGAGGAATGGTAACGAGCGATTACGTTCCGGCACGCGGCGACGTTGTATGGCTGAACTTCGATCCGCAAGCTGGGCACGAACAAGCGGGTCGACGGCCGGCGGTCGTCCTTTCGCCGGTGGCGTACAACCGCAAAGTGGGCCTGGCACTGATGTGCCCCGTCACCAGCAAGAAGAAAGGTTATCCATTCGAAATCGAGATTCCGTTAGATACGCCAGTCTCAGGCGTGGTTTTGGCAGACCAAATCAAAAGTCTCGACTGGCGGGTCCGTCAAGCCGAACAGGCCTGTGCCCTGTCTGGCGACGTGGTTGACAAGATCTTGGCAAAAGCGCGGCTGTTGCTGGCGTAGGAGACTGCTCCGGCCATCCAATGAAGACTCAGGCTTCCACGAGTATAATAGCGATATGGGCATAGACAAGGCAGTGGCAGACGAAATCGTCCGGCGTGACCGCGGCTGTTCCCGCCACGCGTATCATTCTGTTTGGCTCCGCAGCCGCGGGCCAAATGACACCGGACAGTGACATCGATCTGCTAGTCCTTGAACGAGACGTGACGGATCTCCGCGCTGAGCGATTGCGGGTACGCATGGCATTACGCGGCATTGACTACCCCTTTGACATCATCTTAATGACCGAAGAGCGGTTTGAGGAGACCAAGAACGTCATTGGCGGCATCGCCTATCCGGCAAACAAGGAAGGTCTGGTGATTTATGAAGCCGCCTGAGGACGGGACTGGATTGCGGGAAAGTTCTTAATCCTGTCAATCCCGTTATCCTGTCAATAGGAAAAGTCCATCACGAAGATCTGGGCGAAATCCAGGCCGGCGTAGTTCTTCTTGATGTTCCCGGCAGCGTCTTTTGTGGGGACTTGTTTGGTGAACGCAACCTGTTTGCCGTCGGGCGACACGACCAGGTCGATCCGCGCGGGCCCGTCGCCTTGCGGCGTGATGAACTTGGTGACGCCGAACTCCGCTCCAGGTTTGGCGCAGGTGACGGCGACGCCGCCGTTGCTGATGCACAACACGTAATCGCCGGACGGGTGCCAGCGCAGGCCCGACGTAACCCCGCCCGGCAGCCGCGTCAACTGCTCCGGCCGTTTCGCTGGATCGGCATCCTGATCCGACCCGTCCGAGGCGATCACAAACACCTGCTTCGTTCCGTCGTCGGCTTTGGCGTAATAGGCGATCCGGCTGCCGTCGGGCGCACCTCTGACGACGCCCTCGGCCGTCGTATGCGTCAACCGTCTGATGCTCACACCCTTGGGCGGCGACGGGTACCTGTCGGCTGTCCCGGCGTCGGCCGTCGTGATATCCACATCGAGCGGCACGTCCACAACAAACAGCGACTCCTCATACGTCGCGCCGTCGTCGTTGCGCACCTTGCCGATAAACGCCCGCATCCGCCCGCCCCGGCCGACCCACGAGTCGCCGTACGCCTTTTCGATCTCGCCCGGTTTCGACTTCCCCATCGGCGCCGGCGCAACCAGCACCGCAAACCAGTGCGTGGCGCCGCCCGGCGCATTCGCCCGCGGCTCCATGTAGCCGATCGTCCGGTCGTATTGGGGAAGCAGGAAATCGTCGTACGTGAACCCGATCCGCCAGCCGTCGAGCGTGTACTCGTGCCGGTGTGTGCCGCCCCGGTGCGCGCCGGGCAGCGTGGGCCGCAAAGTCTCGACGTCCCGCCGGTCCAGCCACGTCAGGATTCCGGTTCCGTCGCCGGCCACTTCGGCCCCGGTCCGGTTGGGCTTGCCGTAATAGCCGCGCTGCGGGACATCATCCACCAGCGGGCCGTGGATGAACGCCACCTTGTCGGCCACGGGGCAGTACGACACCGCGGCAACACCGGGCGCCGCGTTCTTGCCCGTCACCGATTCGCGCGGCGCGTACAGGGTCGTGCGGGCGCCCGTGGCGATCTCGACCTTCTCGATGGACTGGCTGTTCTCGATCCCCGGCCCGATGGTTTCCCGCGTGTCATACACGAGGAACCGGCCGTCAGCAGAGAAGTTGTCGTTGTTGTCCAGGTTATGGTTTTGCGGTGCGAACGTGACCTGCCGCTCAGCTGCCCCTGCCGGTTGTGCCATGACAATGCCTCCCACCGTGAGCAGTACGGCCAGAATAGAACATGACCTCATAGGTTTAACACCTTTCGCGTGTGTTTCCACGCCTATGGTAATCCGCCCCTGGGCCATCGCTCAACCTTGGATTCTCTGGAAGTGGATCCACTATATATGGCTGGTCCTGTTGTCGTTCTTGGCGCATAACAGCGGGAAAGACAGGGTGTAACTTTGCGAAACAAGGGTGATTTAGCTGACAAAACGCCCGCGCATGGAGTCAGTAGTACTAACTATGCCTCTGTGAGGAGCAGGAAATGAACAGGTTAGTATTCTTGCCGCGGTGGGCAGCCGGGCAGAGACTGAGCGGCAGAAAGTAATCGGGATTACAAATGCGCAGGCCCAATGGATACGCTTGACTAACTGTCCGTATCTGCACCGATCACAGTATGGAGTTGCGCTCGTCCGTTATCGCTAACTATCCCCTTGACAAGCTTCATAAATGGCGTTATCGTCAAGCTCATAAAGTAACTGAGGCGCAGTTGCCAAGGGGACCAAACAAGATCGGGGAGATTCACCATGAAAGTTGCGCCGGCTCTATTCGTACTTGGTTTTGTGGCGTGCGTAGCCGGCTGCTTTGCCGCACACGCGCAAATATCTCTGTCGAGGGGGACACGTACGTGGACGAGGACCTATTCGTCACGGGCACTATAACGGCAGGTTCAGGCGTGAACGTTCTTACGAGTGCGGCCGGCCTTATCGACGGCGCCAAGGTGCAAAGTCAGACCATTGGCTCGGCTCAACTGGCAACGGGCGCCGTGGGCAGCACGGCTTTGGCGGCTGGCGCGGTTATGCCGCAATAGCCAGCAATGCCGTCACCGAGTCCAAGATAGGCTCATATGCTGTCACAAATACAAAAATAGGCACTAACGCGATAAATTCGGCAAAAATACAGAGCGCTGCTGTCACACCTGAAAAACTCAGTACCACCGCAACCTATTCCGTCGGAAAACTCGGAATCAATACAACCACCGTGCCACATGACGGCATTGGCTACGCGAAGCTTGCGCTGGATGGTCCCGACATGGACTTGAATTGCGCCAGCGCGCAATGGACGTCGTATGCGGACTATTATCCCGTTTTGAACATCATGACCTACAGGCATGACAGCATGGCCATGCGGTTCGATGCCTACTATGGTCCTGACGGAGGCTCTGGCATGCAGCGGAGTTCCGACCCGTACTCCAATGCGGTCATATTGAAGCATAATGACCATTTCTACTTGAGCTACAACTACAATAGACCCCTCGGCACTGCCTTCAATTGGCTAACGGGGTTTGACATGAACTGCCAGGACGGCTCGATCAAAGTCCCCGGCGTTCGCGCCACGACACTCGCCGTCGGCGACGGCCCGCAACCGCTTTATATTGACAACTACGGCAAATTAGGCATGAACCCCGGGAGTTCCATTAATGTTAAAGAGAACGTGCGGGATACGACTGCATCTGACACGGAGTACATCTACGCGCTTCGGCCCGTTATGTTTGACTACAAGGACTCGGAAACCGGCAAGAATCAGTGCGGGCTTATTGCGGAAGAGGTTCACACCGTCTGTCCGCGAATGGTCATTTATCAAAGGGATATCACCTATCTACCCCCATCGGATCCCAACGATCCTAATGCCGCGCCCGAGCCTGTAGTGACAACGACTGACATTCCGGCAGGTGTCAACTATGAGAAGTTGATTGTTCCAATGCTTGCGGAAATGCAGAGGCTCAGGCAGCGAGTGGATGAATTAGAAGCGCGACTGGCTGTTATTCAAGAATAACTCTCTTGTTCAACGAGTTGTATGGATGATAGAGCGCGCGATGCTGTTCGCAAAGAAAATGAGGTCCGGTAGTGCTCTCTTATGCCAGTGCGCATGGCACAAAGCGGGAGGGGAATGAATGAGTTACGGAATCTGTCTCGGCTTGGCTGCAGTTCTGTATGTTGTTGTCCTTACTGATCCGCCCAGCCAAGATGCGGCGCAGCGGAAAGCGATGTTTGCAGCTTCGGGCGCGCATCTGACTTCACTTGTGGGGACTTGACCGTTACGCAACGACCGCAGGCCCTCGCGGAACCGACTGAGAGGGAAGGTCAAATGAGCAGAGTATACATAGCCGTCCTACTCGCCTCCGCCATCCTCGCCGGCGGGAACGTGGCCGCGCAGAACGAGGACGCGCCGGATGAGCAACTGTATACCTACTGTCAACCCTGGGGCGCCATTCCCCTCACGCTATCGACCGAGGAAATCGGGATCAAGTTTGAAGAAGGCATCTGGGAAGACGAAATGGCTTCTGTCTTGGCATCTGAGTCTGCTCTCGACCCATTGACGGAACTAGACGTGTTTGGATTAGTCTTACACTGCGCGATTTGCACTGAATCTAACAAGACTGCATTTGGGGGTATTCTGTTATGAGAAAAACAAATGTACTGACAACGTTTGCAGTCGCAACATTTGTTTTCATCCAGTCCGTGAATGCACTGGCCGCTGCCGACGAACCGTCCGCTACCGACGAACCCGCCGCCAGACAGGCCGCCATCCGCGCCGCCATACAAAACCTCCTGGCAACCGTAGACGTTTACGCCGCTTCCGAAAAACCGCGCCTCGGCAAACGGGCCGACGGAACCCTCGAATTCTTCGGCGCCCCGCCCGGCGCACCCGCACGCCTCGACCCCGCTCTCGCATCTGCTCCGCCCGAAGAAAAAGCCCTCGCCTTCCTCAACCTGCACGCCGCCGCGTTCGGAATTGGTCACGCTGACACCACCTTCGAGGTCATACGAGTCAAGACCCGTGAGGGAAATACCAGCGTAAGGCTAGGTCAAAGTTACTCCGGCCTACCCGTCGTGTGCGGCCAAGTGGCGTTCCTCCTGAACCAAGATGGCGTTCTGGCCATAGAAGCGGACATCATGACCAAAGAAAGATACCAGGATCGCGCACCGATCCCCCTTCAGCCAGTCGTGAGTCCAAGCGAAGCGGAAGAAATGGCGGTCTGCGCCGTCGTAGACAGCCTTGCAAATGGGGAGGCGAGCGTGGCGGGAGTCAAAGGCGATGGCGATGTGGCTGTTTTGTCGAATGCGACGCTTGTTATCTATGACCCTGTCGTTGTTGGAAATGCGGGCAATCCTCACTTGGCTTGGCGCGTAATAGTCGGGGATGCAAATCGACAAATACCTTTGTATCAAATCGTCAGTGACGCCATGGCTGGAGAGTTACTGAAGATGGTGCCACTGGTGTACTCCGCTCTGGATAGAGAAATATGGGGAGATGGTATTATTCGTTTTGAAGGAGAGGATCCTGTGAATCCCGATCTCTACCCGGGAGTTAATGAGTGTTACGACATTTTGGGGTATGCGTATGATTACTTTTATTCCAACTTTGGGCGTGACAGTGTGGATGACAATGGCTTGACCCTGATAGCAGAGGTGAGAGCGGTTTACGATGGGGCCTGTTGGGGATCTATTTGTGAGGACCAGCCGCCTGGGGTTATTGGGTGCATGGAAGGCCAGTTTCCCTTTAACGGCATCGTTTTACTCGAGCCGGATTTCGTGGTTGACGACGTTCTTGGCCACGAGTATGGCCATGGTGTCGACCATTTTGAAGAAGGGGTCTGGTTCAGTGGTGAGCCTGGGGCCATCGACGAGCACTTGGCCGATGTCTGGGGCGAGTTGTTCGACTTGGAGAACGGCTATGGCGAGGATTCTTCAGGAGTGCGATGGCGGCTGGGCGAAGAACTGTCCGGCTTTCAAGTCCACGCCGTAAGCTGTCCCGGAGAGACATACTACAGCCCACCGTTTAGATATATGGACGATCCCCCATTGATGTGCTCTCCCGACCGAATGCACCATGAGTATTACTTCACCACTGACGAACCAAGTTACCTAAATGACTGGGGTGGGGTACACTCAAATAACGGGGTTGGCAACAAGCTCTGCTATCTGCTCACGGACGGTGATACGTTTCGGGACAGATACATCTACGGGATGGGCATCACCGACGTGGAAGACCTGTATTATTACGTTGTCTCCCACGGGCTCCTTACGTCGGCGATGTCCTACACGAACCTTTACAACGCCTTGGGGCAAGCGGCAATAGGCCTCAACATGTCGACCGCCGACCGGAAGAATATCGAGGAGGCTTGCCGCGCGGTCGAGATTCGCCCAACCAAATCTGTCGCGTTTCGAAATAGCGCGGGCGCAACGCTCGCACAACTAACGGATGGTGGAGACTTGATTCTGATTGGTGGCGATCTGTTGACTAATCAGACGATCACCCCGTCTCCGACCACGCGCGAGTTGATTATCAAGACCGCAAGCGGAACAATTCTTGCCCTGCTCGACACATCGACCGGCGATTTCAGGTTGAAGGGGAAGCTTTATGAGGAGGCGGTCTCTCCTACGCCACCGGCAAAGTGCTTTGTTGTGAAACAGGACACGACGGCTGTTTCGTTTATTACATCGAGCAACTGGACGAATGCCACACTCGAGCCCACTTATCCCTACACGGTTCCGGCTGGAAGCTTGATTCTGACCGGGCATGTGGTTTCAGTAGACGAGGAGTGAGCGCTCACGTGACAAACTGCAAACGGAGGCCCACGATGAAGCTGTTACTTAGCGTGCTATTGGTAATAACGACCATGCTCACTGTGCCGTGGGAAGCGTTCGCGGACGCGCAGACAATCGATTTTTCATCCATCATGGGATGGATTTATCGGAACGACTGGGCCGCTATTGACGTGCCCGCCCTCGACGACACCTATGAAGGCGGATTGGGTATTCCCGATGTCGAGGAGTTCGAATTGCTCAGTTTGATCCTGGCCGACCCCGCTTTTCCGAGGCACGAGGAAATACACGCGGCTTTCAATACCAACGTCGGCCTCTGCCGCGCAGCCATGAACCCAATGGCTCTGGGACTGACGATATCCCCGATCGAGACGGGACCAGGGGCGCGTCAGCCTGTTCCCAATACCGAGCCGCAGGAATACTATGGGGCGGACGGGCTGATGAGCGCATACGTGCTTCTCGGGGAATGGAATTTCTATTTGGACTTCTTGGACTGGATGCCTTTTGAAGCGTCGATTCCAGCAAGTCATGAAGGCTACTTTTTGATTCCGGATCTCAGCATGTGCGGCGATATTGACGGAGACGGCGTATCAAATGCCAACGAATACTGGGCGGCGAGTCCGCATTCGTTCGCGCATGCCATTAATCCTGCCGTGGCGGTTGCGGGCTGCGCGTGGAACGTTTGGGCCTGCTTGGGCGAGCCTGAGAGCAACGCGCGGTTCTGGTATATGCCTTCGACGCAACGCGTCTACTACATGCCATCTGTTCCGTTGACGTGGGCAGAGGCCACCAATTACACAATTGCCTACCCGTGTTTGGTTGAAGTTCCCGTTCAGCTTTGCACTATCCGAAATCAAGAGGAGAACAGTTTTATTCATTTGAACATAACGAAGGAGAGGTCGGTTTGGATTGGCTGTACGGACGCGGGCCGCGACATCGGCCACGCTGCGCCAAATCCCGAAGACTGGTACTGGCTCAGCGATCCTACCCAAAGTCCTATGACGTACACAAACTGGTTCACCGACCGGCCGAACGGCGTGAATGGCGCTAAAGACGTGGCCATCATGGATCCCTATGCCTGGCGGGACGTGAGTGAGTTCACCGGCGATCCGCCCGAACCGTCCCGGTATTTTGGTGTCTTTGAACTAGGCGCTACTTATCCGGACGAAGACGCAAACGGGGCGCCGGATGCGTTTGAGGATAAGGACGGCGATTTACTGCCGGACGGATTCGTCGCGCCTGAGAACGAAGGCGAGGGTGAAGGTGAGGAAGGCGAGGGAGAGGACGAAGGCTTGCCGCCGGGTTGTTTCTGCCGCTGCTAAAATAAACGGTGACTGTCCCTATTTACACAATCAAGGGGTCGACCGGGAACCATCTCGTTTCGATCGATTCCGAGGGGAACCTCGTCATGGAAGGCAGCCTGACGGAAGCGGCGTCAGCCGCCCAATTGGATCCGACCAGCGGGAACGAGTTCATGATCCGGGACAGCGCTGCGGACGAGATCTTCCGGAGCGACTCGTCTGGGAATATGTACATCAAAGGCTCACTCTACGAGAGGGTCGGCGCGGATCTCGATGCCGTTACGGTGCAGTCGCTGCGGGTCAAGGACAGCACGGGGGACACCGTCGCGCTGGTGAATTCCCAATCCTTTACCAATTCCGGGATTGAGCCGACATGGCCTTACACGGTGCCTGCCGGAAGCGTGATCCTGCCAGGCAGGGCCTTCGTCGGCGCTGACCCGGACCGCGACTCAAGCCAAGGGGTGTAGGGTTCATGCAATGAAGTTGATCTTGGAGAAAAGCACATTGGAAGGTAGGCGAACATAGTTTGGTTCGGTGCGCCGGCAACGGCTACGCGTACCGGCCACCACAGAACTAAAGGAGATCTTGAAATGAAGAGAAATGTTTTCTGCGCCGGCTGCGCGATCTTCCTTATGGGTCTGATCGCGGCCTGTGTTGTCCCAGCAGAGGATATCGAAGAACCTGAACTGTACGTGGTCGACGGTCAATTCGGAAAGATACCCTGGTATCTGAATAAGAGCGCGATTGGGATTCGATTCGAGGAGGGCGTTTCGCCGGATGAGCGGGCCGCCCTTGTGGCTACGGAACCCATCCTGGATGCTTCCTTGGAATGGGAACTGCTGCCGCGGTATGACACCTATGTCGTCGGCGTCCGTCCAGACACGACGGGCGCCGCCATATGGGACACCCTGGATCGGCTTTCTGCGGCCGCGGAAGTATACTACGCCACCCCCGTCATCGAGGAGCGGCCGGGCTTCCGCGCAGTAGTCATGAACAAATTCAGCGTGACGATACCGCTGACTACGCCAGAAGAGTAGGTGCTTGCCCTGAACGAGGAGAACCACGTGCTCGTCACGAAAAGGTGGGACTTGAGGGTTATCGAACGAATCGAGTATTCCTTGATGGTGACGAAAGCATCGGGCCTCAACGCCCTGTTCATGGCT
>JAPLKX010000665.1 GCA_026387845.1 Candidatus Hydrogenedentota bacterium
GCGCGGGCGAGACGACCGCGCCTACTCCAGCGCTTCGGGGTCGGGCAGCATAAGTTTGGGGGCGTGACTTTCCGGTCTTGTTTTGGTATGTTGCTGGCCGAACCGAGGACATGGAGATGTTTGCCTTTTTGCGAGGGACGGTTGCGCGCAAGGGCGCAGGGTTTGTGGAACTGGACGTCCACGGGGTGGGGTATGAGGTGTGGGTGCCGGAGACGGTGTACCGGAAGCTGGTGGTGAACCAAGACGCGACGCTGTTGACGCATTGCCATATTCGCGAGGACGTGTTCCAGATTTTCGGTTTTTTGCGGGAAGAAGAGCGGAACCTTTTCCGGCTGTTGCTGAACATCTCGGGGATCGGGCCGAAAGTATCGCTGGCTATTTTGTCGGGGTTGAGTGTGGCAGAGTTCGGCCGGGCGATCCTCGAGAACGACGTGAACGCGTTTACACGCATCAGCGGCGTGGGGAAAAAGACGGCGCAGCGCATCCTGCTCGAGGTGAAGGCGCGACTGGGGCAGGACGCGGAATTGAACGCGATCCTCGGCGAGCCGAAAGACACGGCGACCCCCGATACGGACGACGTGATCGCGGCGTTGTGCGCGCTGGGGTGTTCGCTGGCGGAGGCGCGGAAAGCGGCGGGCGACGCACGAAAGAAACTGCCGGCGGACGCTTCGGTTGAAGAGTTGATCAAGGCGGCGTTGCGGTCGATTGCGAGGGTATAGGTAGCAGATGGCTGTAAAGGAAGTGGTCAACCCGAACCCGTACGATGAGGACCGGATTTTCGATGAGCAGATCCGGCCGCAGCGTCTTGACGAGTTTCCTGGCCAGGCCGCCATCAAAGATAAGCTGCTGATCGCCATCCAAGCCGCCAAACAGCGCGGGGAAGCGTTGGACCACCTGCTGTTTTGCGGGCCGCCGGGGCTTGGCAAAACCACGCTGGCGCGGATCGTGGCCAACGAGATGGGGGTGGACATCAAATCGACTTCCGGGCCGGTGGTGGAGCGTCAGGCGGACCTGAGCGCGATACTGACGAGCCTCGAAGAGTTCGACGTGCTGTTCGTGGACGAGATCCACCGGCTCAACCACGCCGTCGAAGAGACGCTGTATTCGGCCATGGAAGATTTCGAGGTCGACATCATGCTCGGGAAAGGGCCGACGGCGCGGTCGATCAAGATCGGGCTGAAACCGTTCACGCTGATTGGGGCAACGACGCGGGCGGGCCTGCTGACGCCGCCGTTGCGCGCCCGGTTCGGCGATACGTGCCGGATGGAGTTCTATTCGCCCAGGGAGTTGGAGATTATTGTGATGCGGTCGGCGCGGATTTTGAACGTGCCGGTCGAGCCGGACGGGTCGCTCGAGATCGCGGCGCGGTCGCGGGGCACGGCGCGGATCGCGAACCGGTTGCTGCGCAGGGTGAGGGATTACGCGCAGGTCAAGGGCGACGGGACGGTGACGCGGGATACGGCGCGTGCGGCGCTCGAACTGCTGCGGATTGACGAGCTTGGGCTGGACGACATGGACCGGCAGATCGTTCACACGGTGGTGGAGAAATTCAGCGGCGGGCCGGTGGGGTTGTCGTCGCTGGCGGTGGCGGTTGGGGAAGAGGCGCAGACGCTCGAGGAAGTCCACGAGCCGTATTTGATCCAGATCGGGTTCATCAAACGGACACACCAGGGCCGGGTCGCCACGCCGCTGGCCTACAAGCATTTTGGGCTCACGCTGCCGGACGCGCCGCAGGCCAGCCTGTTCTAGCGCTCAAGAGATCGGACGGATCGGACGGATCGGACCGATATTACCCACAAAACAAACTTATTTTGCTTTTTGAATGCCGGCGAGCGAGAAGACGGTGCGTTTGGCTTTGCGGGCGATGAGGAACCATTTAGGGGGTTCGGGCTGGTATTGGAGATGTCGGGGCCCGAGGTCGATATAGGTATCGAATTCTTCGCGCGTCATGCCGATGTTTTTCAGGAACCCATTGAGCACGTGTTCGGGGCACTTTTCTTCGGGCTCGTGTTGGAGTTGGGATTCGGCCTCGTCGCGCGTCATGAGGCCTGCCATGACGAGCCTGGCCGTGGTGAGCCGTCGGATTTCGAGCCCGGGGAACCGCCTGTTGTGCATGTAGGTGGTGACGGCGTGGATGGCGCAGTCGGTGTGTTCCTGCTGGTCGGCGGGGGCCTGCCAGCCGAGTTCTTCGCGGATGGTTTTGTAGACGTGGTCGTAATTCCAATCGACGTAATCGGGCAGGTTGATCCACGCGCACACCCTGACGCGCCGCTGGGCGCCCCACCAGAAAAGATGGTTGCCAACACGGCGTTTCAGCGAACCTTCGTACAGCAGGCGCTGCGAGATCTCCGCCATGGGTTCACCTTCGAGGACTTTCTTGATGTAGGGGACGGGCCCGGGCTGGAACATGGCGGGCGTGAGCGGGAGTTCGGTGCGCGCGGATGACCCCGCGAACACCAGCGGGACGTCGTAGATATCGGCGACAAGATCGGTGGCCATACTGATCGCCCTGAGGCAGACCGAACAGAAGTAACCGGTTTTTTTCATGAACAGCGCGAACAACTGATTCATAAGCGTTGGGCTGGGGGCGTAATAGATGTGCTCGACGCCGAGGATTCGGCAGGCTCTGGCGATGTTTTCGCGGGCATGTGGGGTGAGGTAACTGTTGTCGAGCGTAAACGCCAGGCATTTCATCTGGAGTTTCGTCACGGCGTAATGAAGCACGTACATCGAGTCTTTGCCGCCGGACAGCGGCACAAGCACGTCGAATGGGCGTTTTTTCCTTTTGGCATCCTCGCAAAGCTGGCGCAACAGGCTTTCCCGCTCGGGCAACTGCCGATCCCAATCTTTCCATTTCCGTTCGTGATCGCGGCACACGGAACACACGCCCTGCTCGTCAAACGTAAGCTGAGGGTAGCATTCGGGAAGTACGCACCGGCTGCAGATCCTGGAATCGTCGGCCATGGTGTCGCCCCTTTCTCGAAGCATAGAGCTTTGGAAGAAGAAACGGGCGGCGGGAAAGGAGAATTCCTCGGTGGGCCACTTCAAGATTACCGCGAAAAGCGGGACAGGCACGCTTTTTCCAAATTGCCA
>JAPLKX010000724.1 GCA_026387845.1 Candidatus Hydrogenedentota bacterium
GAGGAGTTGGATGTTAAACTCTTCGGAGGGCTGGGTGGAGGATGGGGGTGGCGGGGCGTAGTAGGGGGGCGCGGTGCCTTCAATGAATGCCTCGCTGAAATTGCCGCCCCGATACCCCGTGTGCCTATCGACATCGAAGAATACCACGCCTTCAGGCACTTCAAATTCCTTGGGGGGCAATCCTTCCTCGGCGATTTGCATGAATTCGGCCCAGACCGGGCACGCGAGCCTGCCGCCGGTATAGTCGCGGCCCCCGCCGAGCGGCCGGTTGTCTTTGTAGCCAATCCATACCAGGCAGGTGTAGTAGGGGGTGAAGCCGCAGTACCAACAGTCGCGAGCGTCGTTGCTGGTTCCGGTTTTTCCGGCACAGGGCCGTTTGAGCGTTCCGTAGGCCCTGGCGCCGGTACCCCACCGGGCGACGCCTTCCATCATGTGGGTGAGGACGTAGGCGACGTTGGGCCGCATGACGTCGACGGGCGGTGATTCGCCGAAGTTTTTGGCGTCGTGCAGGGTGATGCCGTCGCGGTTTTTGATTTCGGTGATCATGGCGGGGTCGTAGCGTTTGCCGAGGTTGGCGAACGTTGAGAACGCGGTGCAATGGTCGAGCACGGTGACGGAGGGCGAGCCAAGCGCGATGGTCAGTCCGGCGCCGGGGTCGAACGGGGTCCGGATACCGGCCCGCTCGAGGCACGACCGCACCAGGGAGGGGCCAAACCGTTCAGTAAGCTTGACGGAGATGATGTTGATGGATTTTTCGAGGGCCACACGCAGCGAGACGGGCCCTTCAAACGTGGCGCTGAAATTTTTGGGCGCCCACCGGTTGCCCCATCGGTCGACCCGGACGTAGGGCTCGTCGACCTCGATGCTCGAGGGCGTCATGCCGTTGGCGATGGCGACGGACCACACGAACGGTTTGACGCTGGACCCGGGCTGGCGGCGGGCCTGTGTGGCGCAGTTGTACTTCTCGGTTTCGAAATCCCTGCCGCCAACCATTGCGCGGATGAAGCCCCTGTAGCCGGGCCGGTTATCGAGGCAGACGATCGCGCCCGTAACGGGTACAAACTCTTTTTCGGCGTTGTGGCGTTTCAATGCGGCGAGTTTTTTCTTGTCGAACTCGTCGAGCGCCTTGGCGAGGACTTTTTCGGCGGCCCGCTGGAGGCGCATATCAATCGTGGTATGGATCTCGAGCCCGCCTTCAAAAACTTCCTGGCGTTCCCGCTGTTCCTGAATGTACTTGCGGATTTCTTCGATAAAATACGGCGCCTGGAACTTGTTTGGCGCCCACACCTGCCGGCCCTCGGCGGCCAGTTGGGCGCGCTCCTCGGGCGTCACCACCGACTGTTCGAGCGACTCGGCGACAGCGCCGTCGTGCTCCTGCTGGGTGATGAACCCCTTTTCGAGCATCTGGTTGAGGACGATGTCGCGCCGTTCTCTGGCGCCTTCAGGGTTGCGGAACGGCTGGAGGACGTTTGGCGAGCGCATGAGACCGGCCAACATGGCGCCTTCGCCCAGGGTGAGGTCCCAGACGTCTTTTGCGAAATATTGCCGGGCAGCCGCCTGGACGCCATGTGCGCTGACACCGAGGAAACTCTGATTGAGATACAGTTCGAGGATCTCGTCCTTGGTGAAATCTTTCTCGACCTGGAACGCGATGATGGCTTCGCGGATTTTTCGCCTCACGGTCCGTTCCTGGCCGACGGCGAGCGGTTCGATGTTACGGACGACCTGCTGGCTGATGGTGCTTCCGCCGCGGGTCCTTCCGGTTTGGAGGGTGTAGATGAGCGCATTGACGATGGCGTCGGGGCGGACGCCTTTGTGCTCGTAGAAGGTATGGTCTTCCGTGGCGAGGAAGGCCTTTTGGACGTGGAGGGGGATCTCGTTAAGGCTGACGAGTTGGCGGTGTTCGTCGCCGGCGAATTCGCCCAAAAGCTCGCCGTCGGCCGAGTAGACTCTGCTGCCGGTCTTTGGCCTGAAATCTTCAAGCGCGTTGATGGTGGCTTTGGCGTCGCTGAGCAACCAGGTGAACGCGCCCAGCGCGCAGCCCCACACGCCCGCCGCGACAACCATGAAACAAAAAAACAGGCCCCCGCACCCGCGCCGCCGCCGCGCCGGTTTTTCTTCTGCGGGATTCCCTGCCGGAGTTTGCTGCCCATTCATGAGAAAAGCTTATCACCTCTTTGGGATGTAATGCACGGTGCGCCCCGTTAAGTTCCTCGAAACAAAACGGGCTGGCCGCGGTGTTGGCCCAACGATGGGCCAGGAGGTGTTATGCGATATGGAAAAAGCGACGTTCGGCGCGGGGTGTTTTTGGGGTGTTGAAGAGGCGTTCCGGCGCGTCAAGGGGGTGGTTTCGACTCTGGTGGGATTTTGCGGCGGCTACGTGGAGAACCCGAGCTACCAGGATGTGTGCGCGGGCGACACCGGCCATGCCGAGGTAGTCCAACTCGAATACGATCCCGACCAGGTCACGTACAAGGACCTGCTGTCGGTTTTCTGGGACATACATGATCCGACGACGCCGAACCGCCAGGGGCCGGACGTTGGCGAGCAGTACCGGTCGGTGATTTTCTACCACACCGAGGAACAGCGCCGGCTCGCCATCGAGGCCAAGGCCGAGTTGGAAAAATCCGGCCGGTTCACGCGGCCCGTCGTTACGGCAATCGAACCCGCCGGGCCGTTCTATCGCGCCGAAGAATACCACCAGCGCTACCTCGAAAAACGCGGCATGAAAGGCTGCCACATCTGGTAGGGTGCAGAACGGCTGGAAAGCAGCGAGGCATTCAGCCTCATGTGTGGCCGGCCTGCATCCACAAAACGCCGGCGCCGCCTCCGCACGAGTGACAGGCGGCGCCGTTCTTTTCCTTGCCAAGCCGGGCCCAGCCGATGTTCCTGGTCTAGAACATGCGGCCGACCATGCCGTTCATCATGGTGACGGGGTGGTTCTCATTGGGATACCGCAGCCACTCGACGTGGCCGTCCATATACAGTACGTTGCAGCCGCCGGGCACGTGGCTGAAATCAAACGAGTTGCCCTCGGGATCGTATGATTCGATCGCGTCCCACATGACGGCGAGTTCGCTCTGGGCCTTTGCACTCGATGCGGGGTTGTTGATGTCGGTAATCATGAACCGCTCGACGCCTTCGCGGAGCCGGTAGACCGTAGTTCCGCCGCCGTTCCCCGAGGCGTGGAATTCCTTGCCGGTTGCCGCCTCATACGCGGCGATTGCGTCAGCGTAATACATTTCCGCGGCCGCCTCCATGAGCACGAAGTCAAGATTATCCCTGTCCTTGTCGGACTCGGCAACGTACCACGCCCAGTCGCCGCCCTCGGTCATGGCGGTCAGCAGCAAGTCACCCACGCCGGTCATCCAGACCATCACATTTTCCGCCGCCAGGCCGTAATACAGGTAGCTGCGGTCATCGAACAGCCAGGGGTTCAGCATTCCCGTGGCCGGATCACACCAGGTGCCGCCCGGGCAAACGAGAAACTCTTCCGCGTCGCTGGTCGCGTCGGACGGACAGAAGTAAATATTCATGTCGGACAGGTACTCAGGATAGATGCTGGGTCCCTGGGGGCAACCCACAAACCCTTCGGCGCCCGGATCCTCGACGCCGATGGGCGGGAACTTGCCGCCTTTGGACTCGTTAGCGTACATCTTGAACACCAGGCCCCATTGTTTCAGGTTGTTCTGGCAAGATGCCCGGCGGGCGGCTTCCCGCGCCCGCGCAAGCGCAGGCAGAAGGATGGCCGCAAGAATGCCTATTATGGCAATAACCACGAGCAGCTCAATCAAAGTAAATCCCGTTTTCTTTCTCATAAATCCGCTCCTTTTCTCCCTGGTCGTCTATCAGATCGACTGTGCGTTGCGGAGCGCCCATGCTTCGCCTACGCAAACCCGGTTGTAATTAATGATAAATAACCGAGCAAGCCCAGAATAGCACTTTTGCTGGAAAATGCAAGGGTTTTTGCGGGGGTGGAGAGGCAAATGCAAGCCTATTGTTTTCAGCATGTTAAGCCTGGCATTTCTGGAGACCGGCGGTTGTTCGGCAGAATTGTAGTTGCATTCAAAGGCAGAAACAGACCGTGTTATCGGGTTTGCCGTTCCCGTGTGGCCCCTTTTTGTCCCGGTTACTTACGCCCAGTCGGCTCCCAAGGGCGCCCTACCCCCGCTTCGAGAAACGTCTCGACCAGGTCGGGGTCGAAGTGTTTTCCCTGCTCGCTTCTGATGTATTCGAGGGCCTCTTCCTGGCTGCTGTACCCTTTGCGGTAATGGCGGGGGCTGGTCATGGCGCAGTACACGTCGAGTATTTTGAGGGCTCGCGCCAACAACGGGATGGCGGAGCCCTCCAGCGCGTCGGGGTACCCGTCGCCGTCGAACGACTCATGGTGAGTGCGGACGACTTCGGCGATGTCTTTCAGGGCTCGGGTATTTTCGACGATCTGGCCGCCGAGATGGGGGTGCTGCTGAATGAACATCCATTCCTCGTAGCTGAGCAGGCCTTCCTTGAGCAGCACGTCGTTGGGAATAGTGATTTTGCCGATGTCGCGCAACAGGGCGGCCCGTTCCAGGACAAGCTGATCCTCGGTACCCAAGCCGATGGCGGCAGAGAGCCTTGTGGCGTGTTCGGTCACTCTCCGGCTGCTTCCTGGCAGGAGACCCTCGCGGCAATCGAGCGAATCGGCCAGCAAGAACAGGAGTTCCTCCTGCTGTTCGGCGGCGGTCAAAGCGGCTTTAATTGATCCGGCAAGGTCTTTGGCAAGGGCGATGGCAGCCGGGGTGCCTGGGGGAAATTCGGCCGATCCGCTGATAAACTGGAGTTGCACGCCCTGGGCTTGTGCCGCCTTCGCCGCCGCCTCGTCGATCGCTCCGCCGTCAGTAAACACCGCCAACCGTTTCAGCATATGTCCTCCCGCGTTTTCGCGTTTCTTGTTTTTCATGGCTGCGCCTGCGATTCCTCTTTTCCGTAGTAGCGGCGGAGGGCTTGGCGGATGTCTCCGGCGGCCGCTACAACAGGGTCTACACGCCGGCCCGTTGCCAGTTCCACCTCTTCAATCGCAACCAGGTCGAATGCGTTCGCCATGGCCAGCACCAGGGATGTCGGCGAAACCGCTATGGGCAGGCATTCGCGCGACCTGGCCAGTTGGCTGCTTATGGCGCGGGGTGCGGCCTGATCCGCCACGTGGCCCTTGAGCCGGACAAACGGCAGGCCCAGTTGGCGCGCCAGAACACGCGCCACAATATCCTCGCTGGTCACCCCCTTTTCGACCAGTATCGCGCCCAGGCGCCGCTGCGGCGAGGTGGATTGTTCGGCTAACGCCGCCGCCAACTGCTCCTGATCAACCAAGCCCAATTCCACCAGGATCTCCCCCAGACGACGACGGCGGCCCTCGGAATCGAACACCTCGGCCGGCGCTGCAACCCCGCCTTCCGGTGGCGCAACCGGCCCGCTCAAACAGGCATTGGCCCGCCGCAGCAGGTCGGCCTCCGCCCGCAACGACACGATTTCCTGGTGGGCCTCGTAGCGGTCGCGCAAGGCTTCGGAAAACCGCAGTGCCAGGTTTTCTTCGGTTCCCCCGGCCAATTCGGCCGACGGCTGGCGGGCCTGTCTTTCGAGTTCCTCGACCTTGTGTCGGGCGGCCCGCAGCAACAGATCGAGTTCTGCGCCCCGCGTCTTGAGTTGCTCGACCCCGTCTTCCGCAACCTCCGCAGGCGCGGGCGGTTGTAGGGGCGCGGAAAGGTTCGCCGGCAGTTGAGGCCGCGGCAATCGGTCGATTTGTTCGCCCAGTTTGTCTATTTCGGCCGACAATCCCCCGCGCATTTGGGCGATTTCCATGTTCCAGGCGTTAATCGCCACCTCTAGACGCTCAAGAATGTCGTCATGTCCCACCGGCATTATGTTCCCCATCCCGGACACACTATATAGCAATAGGCCCCTATTCCGCCAGTGGGGGAGTGGCAAAAAAGTCGTAGAAAAAAACTTGCACCCGGGCCAGGAATGTTTTTTAATACAAGTGCGTTTTGTGGTGCAGAGGCGCTTTGAGCGCCGTAAGAATGTGGGTGCGCGGCAAAAAAGCTTGGGAGAGGGGCTTTTTGTCAACTGTCTAAAGCGAAACCACAGTAACGTTACTGGTGCAAACGCAACAGGAGGGAGAAAATGAAGAATCTGTTTGGTGATTTTGTCAGTCCAGATGATTGGTGGTTCTGGCTTCTCATCCCGATTACGGGCCCGCTGTGGCTCATCGGCGCAATCCTGGAGATGTTCGGCGTGGGCTGAGTCAGTCAGCCGATTCAGCGATCAATCGTTCGGCAAAAAACATTGGGGCAGGGCTGGAACGGGGCGGGTGTTCCGTTCCAGCCAGCCCTGATCCATGCCGTACCGGAGGGGGAGCTTATGCGGCAGCAGGCGCGTGAGCTCGATGTGGGGAACTTTGTTCCATCAGAGGGGATGGAACTCCAAGGCAGGTTGAAGTTTAGCCTCGGAACGCGCGGCTGTGGCAAAAAAGTTGTTTGCCTGGGGGCCGTTGCATAGAATCTCCGCCTGATGGGCAATTGTATCCGCAACAAGCTTCTTGGATTGGCGGCGGCACTGGCGCTGGCCTGCCCCGAGATATGGGCGCAGGCTCCTTCGTTGTGCCTCGAGATCAGCCCCGAGCATCCCCTCCTCATTTTTCACTGCCCGCCCGCTTCTACGGCCGCTTCCGCGGCCAACCCAATGGCCTACGCCCAGACCGTCATACAAGCCTGGCAAGCACTCCCGGAAGACATGCGTCCGTTCGCTACCCTCCAAGTGGATGGGCGCGGCGCCGATTCCGCCGAACGCGACCTGTGGTTCCGCGACCTTCTGCTGCCCCTCCAGGATGCGGACGTACCGGCGGTGCTGCGGGTGGGCGGGGGTGAGTCCGCGCTTCATCCCGTAGAGAAGGTTTCCGCATTACTGGAAGGGTTCTCCTGCATCAAGGGCATCCAGGCGGTCGACCTTCCGTTTGAAGAGTACGGCGAATTTGCGTCGGACGACCCGCTGGCGGCGCCGGCCGCGGTGAGGTGGTTGATGGGCGCAATCGACGCCGCCGCGCAACATGGCCGGTTTATCGCCATCGAACTCGATGAGATCCGGTGGCCGCGCGTGATGTCGAACGTATCGTGCCGGCCGCTCTACGCCAAGATGTTCGAGAAGCGGGGGTGCGTGGTTCCGGTGATGAAATACCGGGGGCCGCATACGGTCGCTCAGACGTCGGCGCTGCTGGGGCTTTGGCTCGAGGGTGCGGTAGTGCAATGGGGCGTGGCGCCGCACTCGATGTGGTACGCCGACTCGAGGTTCATTGAGCCGGGCGTGTTCGGCTCGCTCGAGCAGCCGCCGGCCATGCCGCCGGGCCTGTACCGGGCGATGATCGTGAACGGCGTAATGACGGGCGCAACGGTGTATTCGTTTTCCGCGGCCGACGACCTGTGGTTCGGCGCGCGCAGGTATTATTGGGACCAGGCCATCCACGGCACGCTTCACTCGGTGATCGGGGCCGGGCTGATCCCGCGGCGCGATTTCGTGCTCAAGAAGACGCGGGTGGCTTACCAGCTCGCGCCCTCGGCCACGCCCGAAGATTTCCACCTCAACCTGCGCGACATCGACGGCGTGCTCGACAAAGGGTTCCTGATGCACGGCGCATACGGGATGGAACGGCCGGGCCAGGTGCCCGAACTGATTCTCAACACGGGCCGGTACTTCTGGATACCGGTGTTGTCGGCGAACGCATCGAAAGACGCGCTGGCGCAGTTTTCCACGGTGGTCCAGCCGGGCGTGCAGAACTCGCCCCAGGCGTGGACCGAACTGCTGGCGAAGACGTAGACCGCACAGGACGGCGAAGGGACCGCGTTCATCGCGCGCGTAGGCCGGGCGACGTTTATCATGAACACCTGCGAGAACAGGTACGACGCCCAGACGTTCAAGGTGAAGGCGCCGGCGCCCGTCCGGTTGTTTACGGCGGCCCGGACCGACCAGGGCGTGCGGCTCGACTGG
>JAPLKX010000516.1 GCA_026387845.1 Candidatus Hydrogenedentota bacterium
TGCGACCTCCGCAAGCTCCTTTCCCGTGATTCTAGTCCGCCTTCCCGATGCTGTCAACGCCAGTTTTGCCGTCATAGTTGCCTTGTGACGGTCTTCACTTCACGGCCAGGGAAAGCCCATGCGTGTGCCATCGAACTGTGCCGCACGGCCGCCTTGGGAGGGCACGTGGACCGCTTGCCGTCACTTTGAGTGGGTGGTCTATGCCAAACCGCCCTCTGCTGGACCCCCAATTAAGGGGACACAATATTCAATTACAGAAAATTGAATATTGTGTCCCCAAATTAGAACCGACAAGGAGACTGTCTGAATCATCTTGGCACAGAGGGCACAGAGGGTTATGTCCCCTTAATCCCCCCAATTATTTGTTGCGCCCCCGAATTTAAGTATTGTGTCCCCTTAATCCCCTTAATCCCTTTAATCCCTTAATCCCTAATCCCCTAATCCCCTTAATCCCTAATCCCCCTTAATCCATAATCTCTTTTAATCTCTTAATCTCCTTAATCTTAATCTCTTAATCCCCCCCCTTAATCCCCCTTAATCCATTGCCAAATCAGGCTAATGGGTACCACTTTCCCGCTTTATTTGTAGTTTTCCTTTACCAGCGCGTACTTTTTCATTCGTTCGTAGAGGGCACGGCGGCTGATGCCGAGGGCTCGGCAGGTCGAGTTGATTTCGCCGTGGTGTTCGCGCAGCGCGGCGTCGATGACGGCGCGTTCGGTCAGTTCCATTTCGTCGCGGAGCCGGCCGGCGGTGGCGGGCAGCGAGAGGAGCCGTGCGCCGGCGTAGGTTTCGTCGTCGAGTACGAACGGGCCGGCGACACCGTCTTGGGCCGTGATCACCATGCGTTCGATCGCGTTTTTGAGTTCGCGGACGTTGCCGGGCCAAGCGTGGCGCAGCATATCTTCGAGCGTGTGTTCGGGGATGTGGGGGATCGGGATGCCGTTTCGGTGTGCGGCCGTCTTGAGGAAATGCGAGGCGAGCAGCGGGATGTCTTCGGGGTGCTCGCGCAGTGGCGGCACGTTGATGGTGAGCACGACGATGCGGTGGTAGAAATCTTCGCGCATCCGGCCGAGCCGGACCTGCTCGGCGAGATCGACCTTGGTGGTGGCAAGCAGGCGGATGTCGACGCGCCGCGGCGTGTCTTTTCCCAGCGGCTGGACGAGGCCGTCTTCGAGCACACGGAGGAGTTGCATCTGTGCGCGCTCGCTGATGCTCTCGATTTCGTCGAGCAGCAGCGTGCCGCCGGACGCGGTGACCAGCTTGCCGTCCCGGTCGGAATCGGCGCCGGTGAACGCGCCCCGGGCGTGGCCGAACAGTTCGCTTTCGAGCATGGTGTCGGGGAGGCCGCCGGCGTTTACGGGAATGTAGGGTTTGTGTGCCCTGGCGCTGTTCGAGTGTATGGCCCGGGCGACGAGTTCCTTGCCGACGCCGGTCTCGCCGCAGATCAGGGCGGACACGTCGGAGCGTGCGGCGACCTCGATTTGCTGGTAGACGTCCTGCATGAGTCTGGACCTGCCGATCATGCCGAACCGGCCGTCCTCATCGGGGGAGAGCATGTCGAGCCTGCGCCGGAGTTCTTCGCTCTCCCGCCTGAGCACCCGTTTCTCGACGGCGCGCGCCACCGACGCCAGCAGGACGTCGTCTTCGAACGGTTTTTCGACGAAATCGTATGCGCCTGATTTGAGGCAGCGGACGGCCATCGAGACGTCGCCGTGGCCCGTCACCATCACGACAGGACACGGATAATCGCGGCGGACCACTTCGGCCAGGAAGGCTTCGCCGTCCATACCGGGCATTTTGACGTCGGACACGATGCAGTCCATTTCGGGCAGAAGCGGGTGGGCGAGCGCGGCCTCGGCGGACGGGAACAGTTCGACGGAATAGTTGCGCAGTCGCAGCATCTGGCCGATGGAGATTCGAGCCACGTCGTCATCGTAGATGACGGCGACGGCGCCGCGTGGTTTTCCGCCGGATTTCATCATGCCTGTTGGCGGCCCTCCGTTTGTTCTACTTGATCTTCTTGTCCGACAGGCAGCCGGATGGTGAAGGTAGCGCCATGGCCCTGTATTCCGTCGGCCTCGATGGCGCCCTTGTGATCCTTTATTATACCCAAAGAGATGGACAGGCCGAGCCCGGTGCCCCTGCCGGCTTTTTTTGTGCTGAAGAAGGGCGTGAAAAGTTTGTCGGCGATATCGGGGCTGAACCCGGCGCCGGTGTCTGCGATTTCGATGACGATGGGAAGGGCCGCGAGTGGGTCGTGGCGCGTCCGCACCGAGAGGATTCTTCGCAGGCTTTCTTCCATGGCGTGGCGGGCGTTGGTGAGCAGGTTGAGGAACACTTGTTCGAGCCGGATCCGGTCGGCGAGGACGCGCGGCAGGCCGGGGGCGAGGTCGAAAACCACCTCGACGCCCGACAGGCGCAACTGGGGCATGACGAACTCGACGCTTTCTCGGAGAGTGTTGTTGACGTCGACAAGCGATACGTGCCGCTCGGTACGCCGTGCGAGCTCGCGCATCTGGTGGATGATTCTCGAGGCGCGGTCGACCTGGCTGGCGATCATTCTGAGGTTTTCGCGCAACTCTTCCTTGCCGCCGACGCCGGCTTCGAGCATGAACGAGGCGTTTCGGGCGAAGTTGCGGATGCCGGTGAGGGGCTGGTTGAGTTCGTGTGCAATACCGGCGGCCATCTCGCCCATCTCGGCGAGTCGTGTCGAGTGGACGAGTTGTTCTTCCTGTTTTTCGGCGAGTGTAGAGAGTTCGCGGCGTTTTTCCTCGGTTTCCTTCCGTTCGGTAATGTCGTAGACGCATACGAGTACGGCGGGGCGGCACTCATAATCACGAGTTTTCCGGCGCTGGTGACGAGCCGGCACTCGTAGCGGAGGTCGGCCACGCCCTGGTTTTCCCTGCGGGCGGCGATTTCGCGCACGCGAGGGCGGTCGAGCAGTGAGACGAAGTCCCAGTATGATTTGCCGGTGGTCTGATCGAGCGAGTACCCGAGCATTTCCAGCAGCCGGGTGTTGATGTAGAGGATGAGGTCGTCGCGGTAAACAAAAATGCCGGCCAGACTTTTTTCGGCGAGCTGGCGATACTTTGCCTCGGACATACGAACCGCGGCCCGGGCTGCGCCAAGCATCTCTCCCGCGAGGCCGGCCGCGAGGCCGACCGCGAGGAACGCGGCAAGCCGGACGAGGTTGCCCCAGGGTTCGGCGGGGGCCGCGCCAATGAACTGCGGCAACACCGACGCCACGGCCAAGAGAGCCGGAACGATCAACGCGCGCCGGCCCCACCACAACCCGGCGAGCACGATGGGCGGATAGGCAAGGTGTGTGTACCACGAGGTCGCCGCCCCCGCAGTCTCGCCGGAAACGACCAGCCCCGCATAGGCCGCCAGCAGGAGCGCCATTATGGTTGTTTGGAAGAGGAGCTTTTTAGACACGGTGATTGCACCCATATCCACGGACGGACACGGACGGACACGGACGAACGCGGATGGACAAGGGACTTAATCCGCGCTTGCCTCTGGCTTGTTTTTCATCCTTCATCCTTTAGCCTTCATTCTTTTCATTTCCTTCCGACTCGGGACTTTCCTGGTCGAGTTCTTCAAGGTGTTTCTTGAACTCGGCTTCCATGCCGCGGTCGGAGGGGTGGTAGTAAGCGCCGCGTGGCACGCCGTAGTTTTGTGGGGTGTATGCGCCTTCGTACTCGTGGGGGTACTTGTATCCTTTTCCGCGGCCAAGCCGTGCGGAACCCGGGTAGTGTGTGTCTTGCAGGTGTTTTGGAACGGCGATGGTCTTTTTCTCGCGGACGTCACTAACGGCTTGGGCGATGCCCATGTAGGCGGCGTTGCTTTTCGGTGCGCAGGCGACGTAAGTGGCGGCGTGGGCGAGAATAATCTGGGCTTCCGGCAGGCCGATGAGTTCGCAGGCCTGAAACGCGGCGGTGGCGACAACGAGCGCCATGGGATCGGCATTGCCGACGTCTTCGGAAGCGCAGATACAGATCCTTCTGGCGATAAACCTGGGTTCCTCACCGGCTTCGAGCATTCGGGCCATCCAATAGAGGGCGGAATCGGGGTCGGTTCCGCGCATGCTCTTGATGAATGCGGACGCGGCGTCGTAGTGCTCGTCGCCGGTTCCATCATAGTGGAGCATTTTTTTCTGAATGCATTCCTGAGCGACGTCGACGGTGATGCGTACCACACCGTTCTCGGGCGGGGTGGTCAGCATGCCGATTTCGAGCGCGTTAATGGCGCGTCGAGCATCGCCTTCGGCATAGGCGGCGATGTGGCGGAGGGCTTCGTCGTCGACTTGGAGATCGAGTTCGGGGAACCCACGTTCGGGGTGGTCGAGAGCGCGGCGCAGCAGAACGACAACTTGTTCATCCGTAAGCCGGTTGAATTCAAAAATTTGCGACCGGGACAACAGCGGCGCGACGACGGAGAAGAAGGGGTTTTCGGTGGTGGCGCCGATCAGGGTTATCAAGCCATTTTCGACCGCGGGGAGGAGGGCATCCTGCTGGGCCTTGTTGAACCGGTGGATTTCGTCGATGAAAACGATGGTT
>JAPLKX010000421.1 GCA_026387845.1 Candidatus Hydrogenedentota bacterium
CAGCCTCACTCCGAGGTGGTTCGCGTCCTGGCGGAATCCGGTTTGGCGGGGATACTTCTGTGGGTCTGGATGGTGGGCCGGCTGGTGTCGGTTCGGGGCCCGCAATGGGGCGTGCTGGCAGCATACGGGTTCTTTGCGCTGTTAAACGGGGTTTTCGACAGCGCCCCGCACACACTCGTGGCGTTCTTGATGGCGGCGATGATGACCAGCGCGGCCCGCGACCCGTTCTGGGATTCGCGGAGTGCCTCCAACGTGTTGCCTTTGGCGGCGCTCGCCGTATGCCTGGTCGAGGTGTGGGCCGTCATCACGCCCAGCGTCCGCCTGACCGCCGCGGAAGACGCCGAACTTGGCGGGCAGACCAGCCTGGTGCTGTACGAGCGCGCGGCGGGCGGCCACTGGCCCAGCGCGCGGGCATCAAAAGAATACGCGGACGCCCTGGCCGCCGCAGGAAAAAATCTGGACGCCTACGCGGAGTTCCAGAATGCCTTGCGAGGGCTGGATACCGGCGATATCTACCTCGCTCTCGCGACGATCGCCGTCGATGAAGACGACCTGCCTTCCGCCCGATTGTGGATCGACCAGTGCGTGAAACGCTGGCCACACAACGCCGAAGCCCGAGAGATGTTTTTCCTCCTATACCACCGGGCGCCAACGTAGGCGCGGGCGTCTCGCCCCCGCCGTCCAGACCACCGGCTACGTTCAACGTTGCGGCGACGGATCAACCGCGGGCAAATTGATCAGGATGTGTCACATTCCCGAGCGCATGTGCTGGACGGCGCGGGCGAGACGACCGCGCCTACGCCGGCTTCAGCCGGTGAACTTGGGCGTGATGGCGCCGAGAACGGAACCCTCGACGGTCATTCCGTCGGAGCCCGAAACCTTGAGCGTATAGGTGTGATCGGGAACGATTTTAGCCTGAAATCGGAATGGGACGGCATTGATTTCTTCATGCACGGGCTTGCCGTTTTCATCCATCAATTCGACCTGGATTTTTTTGGATGAAGTGGTATTGGAAAAGACAAACTCGGCCTGGCCGGCCCGCTGGTCGAGCCAGGATGAGCCGGTGGACTGCCAGCGCACCTTGAGTTCCGCGGGCAACTGCAGGGACGGCAGGGGGTAAGACCCTGGGTTTTGCTCCGTATCGTGTGTGCCCGCATAACGAAGCACTGCGGGCAACTCCTGCACGGCCATGGCGCCTTCCATGGCCCCAAACGCGATCAACACCACGGCCCCCACCAGCACGCACTGAACCAGCCACACGATCAGGCTTCGTGCGAAATCTATGTTGAACAGGAGCATCACCGGGCCCAGCGAGACTGCCATCAGGGCCACCAGTATTGCGGCAACGTATCCGAGCGGGAGCGAAAGAGCCGCATAGCTTAGCGAGGCGAAAAGCAGGCCCGTCACCACAACCGGTTTCAGGGTGAACGCGCCCACACGGCTTATCATAAGGGCCACCCACAACGCGATCGGCCAGCCCGCCAGGAGGGCCGCCCCGATCGCCACCCGCGTCAGGAGGAGTCCCAACGTCCAGAATTCCTGGGTGGTCTTCGCCACATGCATTTCGTAACTGGCGGAGAACTGGCGCAGCGAGAGGAATGCGCCCAGCGCGAGCATTACGGCAATGCCGACGGTTCCAACCGTATTCCACACGGCGGTGGCATGGGCGAGGGGCGCCTCTTCTTCGAGTTCGGGGTGCGGGGCCGTGGATTTCCGGTCGGGCTTAATCGGCTCTGCGTCGTACGTGTAGAGGTCGGCGCTGCACTTCCAGCACTTTTCCCGTTCTTCTGTGTTGAGCGCGCCGCACTTGTCGCAGGTTCGTCCCGAGCCAAACCCGATACCGAAATCGGCGTCTTTGAGGGCAGGGACTTCTTTGGGCGGCGGCGTCATCCGGGGCAGGCGGGCCAATGCCTGTTCGGCCATGGTGTGGCCCGGCTTGAGTTTCAGAACTTCGCGCCAAACCGTCGCGGCGCCTTCTTTTCGCCCGGCCACTTCGAGCACGCGGGCGAGCTGTTCGCGCACGGGGATTTCTTCAGGCCAGTCTTCTACAGCCTGCTCGAGTTCGGCAATCGCCTCGGGATACTTTCCCAGCCGGTAATAAGTCGCCGCGAGGTATCGGGCGACGTTAAGTTTGGGCTTCCATCGCTTTCTCAACAGGAGCAGGTGTTCGAGGGCGGCTTCGTATTCGGAGTTTTTGTAGAGTTTCTTTGCGAGCCACCACCGCTGCTCATGGTCGTCCGGGTGGAGGTCCACCCAGTCTGTAAGGTCTTTGATGGTTGCCATTTATTTGCGTTTTTTGGCTTTTTTGCGTTCCGTCAGCCGGACCTTTTTGCGCCGGAGTTGGATAAAGTAGTTCACGCCGGTGGAAATGAAGCTGGCCCCAATAATTGCGCCAATCGCACCAATCCCGACCGGGTAGATCCGGCTCGCGTACGGGTCCACGATTTTCCAGGACAACCACACGGCGGGCCCCAGCAGGACCAGCGACACAATCAACCAGAACACCCAGCCCGCCGCGTCGAAATCAAGCCAATTGCCTTTACTCACGGTTCTCCTCAAAAAGGTGCAGGAATGCAGGTTGCCCTGCACCACATACAAATATGATTGGCCAAGCTCCTATAGTGCCAATTGGCCGTTGCGCTCACTATTCTCCTTGCGAGAGCCTTGGCTGCTGCTGTGGAATCAGAATGCGGAAGAGGGCGCCCCCCTCGGGTCCGCGTTCCACGCTGATGCTCCCCGAATGTTCCTCGACTATCTTATGCGTAACAGCCAGCCCAAGTCCAGTGCCCTGGCTGCCTTTTGTGGAGTAAAACGGCTCGAAAATCCTTAGCTTGTCCGATTGCGGCACGCCCGGCCCGTTATCGGCAACTTCCAGGACGAGGTCGCCCTCGGCATTGAGCCGGGCCCAGACATCGATTTTACCGCCGCCGGACGGCACGGCATCGCCGGCGTTGGTCAACAGGTTGAGCAGGCAGCGAAACATGCCGGTCGAATCCAGGTAGACCGGCTGCTTGAGGTCGGCGTGGATCGCGACGGTGACTTCTTTTCGGGCGAGCAGGCCGGTAAAGTTTTGTGTGGCGTCGGAGATGAGATGGGCGATGTCGCATGCCTCGTAACTGGGCCGGCGCGTTTTCGAGAACGCGAGCATGTCCTGGACGATTTCGTAGATTCTGTTGGTGCTTCTCTTGAAGACGGGCCAGCACCGCTGGAGCATGGCGATATCGTTGAGTGCAAGCCCCTGGTCGATTAGTTCGGCGCTCCCGATCATCCCCGTGATGATGTTCTTGGTGTAATGCGAAAGGCCGGCGACCGCCTGGCCGATGGCGGCCATTCGGGCGCTGGCCAGGTTTTCCTCGATCAGGCGCGCGTTGGCGATGGCCGTTGCCGCAAGAGACGAGAACATTTCCATCACGTGGAGGTCCGTGTCGGAGAAGGCGTCGGCGCCGATTTTGTTGACCACCTCGAGCACGCCGATCAGGTCATCCCGGTCCACCAGCGGGACCGCCAGCAGGTTGCGCGTTTTGAAATGGCTGACTTCGTCGGCGTCGCTGTAGAACCGGGTGTCGTTGGCCACGTCGCGCACATTGATCGAGGACCGGGTGGCGGCTGCGACCCCGGCAATGCCCTGCCCGACCTTGAGGCGCACCTGGGTCTTCAGCGCCTGCTGGTCGCCGGTCTTACCCTGCGCCACCTGGAAGTAGAGTTCCTGGTTGACGCGGTCGTACAGCATCAGCGAACAGGCCTCGGCCCGCGCCACCTCCTTGCTCTCTTCCATGATTCGTTCGAGCAGGGAATCGAGGTCGGTGACGGCAGAGAGGAGGTAGTGCACGCGGTACAGGGCGTCCACGATCCGGCGCATGTCCGCCGGAGAGACGTCGCGCAGCCAGGGGATGTCGTCGTCGATTCTCACGGGCGCTTATCTCGCGACAGCGTTGGCGAAACCGGCCCAGCCCGCCTTGTCTGGGCGTCGATCTCGGGTAACGCATGATATATTACGTCGCCAACCACCTGCAAACTGTCCGCGCAAACGCGATCGAGCGTATCGTTGGCCGTATGCCAGTTCTTGAGATGCTCGCTGGCCGAACTGCCGTAGGTGAAATCGATGATATTTATGGCGGGGATGCCGGCCCTGCGGAACGGCATATGGTCGTCATCCACGACCTGGACGAACGGCAGGAAAGATTGGCCATATCCGGAATTTCTCGCCTTTTTCCAGATGATGTCGGTCAGCCACGGCGGGGCGTCTCGCTCCCGCTTGATGTCCAAGAAACAGTCGCCAATCAAATCCACGTTGATCATCGCCGCCACCTCGCCCACCCGGCCGTCCGCCTCGAGCCGCTCAACGAAATGGCGGCTGCCGTACAGGCTGTCCGACGCCGTCCATTCCGCAAACGACTCCTCCCCGTCGAAAAAACACAGCCAGACCGATTTTCCCTGGCGTTTTGGCCCCAGCGCCCGGGCCATCTCGAGCATCCACGCCGTGGTCGATCCGCCATCGTTAGCGCCCACAAACGTCATCTGCGGCAAGTACTTGGTTTCGTAATGGTTGCCCAGAATGATGATCCCCGGCTCCGTACCCTGGACCACCCCCGTGACGTTCACCATCCGCACCGCCCCGACGGGCGTCGAGGCGTCAAACTCCTGGCGG
>JAPLKX010000592.1 GCA_026387845.1 Candidatus Hydrogenedentota bacterium
AATCGGCCCGCCAGCAGACGAAAATGGCGGAGCAGGAGGTCGTGGCCTCTGAGAGCAGGGTGGCGGAGGGCGGCTCGGAGCTTGCCGATGCCAGGGCCCATTGCTCGCTGGTGGAAGAAAAGGTGGTGGGCATCGAGAAACACGTGGCCGAGATCGAAGAACAGATACGCGCCCTCGAGGCCGCGCGCCAGGCCGAGATGCTCCGCGTCGATTCCACACGAAAAGAACTCGAACAGGCCCGGGATCAGGAGAAGGAGGTTGACGAGGTTTTGGTGCGCCTCAGGGATACAGAGCGCTCTGCCCGGGCCAGGCTTGAAGAGTCGCGGCAGAGTGTCAAAGACCTCCAGCGGCACCGGCTCGAACTCGAAGAGATGCTGTCGCGGGCGCGGGAAACGCTCACTCACCACAAATCGTCGATGACGGACATCGAGAAAACGATCGCGCAGTTGCGGCCGGCCAGCGGGCCGGCGGCGGGGGAATCTGGGGAAGACCTGTTGTTCTAGCGCCGGGCAGGGCGTGGCACGGCCAAGCCGTCGAGGCACGGCTCGGGCGGCGAAGGAGTACATGGTGCGGCGGAAGGGAGAGGTTGTCGGCGTAATCGATTTCGGCTCGCGGGAGATCCGCGTCCTGATCGCCCACATGGACAGCGACGGGACAATCCAGATCGTCGGGCACGGGGCCGAACCGGCGCGCGCATGTATTTCGCAGGGCGTGATCCAGGACCTCAACGCCACGCAGATGACGCTCAAAAAAGCCCTGGCCGCTGCCGAACATGAGGCGCAGGTGACGCTGAAATCGGTGTTCTGCGCGATCAACGGCAAAAACGTCGACACGTTTATCCGCGAAGGCAACGTGAAGCTCGAAAAGCAGGTGGTCGAGGCCACGCAGATGAACCAGGCGCTCAATATTGCCTCGCACGACATCCTGGCGCCCGGCAAACGGGTCACCTCCTCGGTGACGGCGCAGGAATGGTACCTGGACGATCTCCGCGTGATGGACCCGATGGGCCTCCGCGGGCAGGTACTCAAGACGCGGGTGCATTTCACCCTGATCCCGAGCGTCATCATCGACAACATCGCCTCGTGCATCAATTCGCAGGGGCTCGCGCTCGAGGATTTCATTTTCACCCCGCTGGCCAGCGCACAGGGGTGCCTGACCCCGGAAGAAATGGAACTGGGCGTCGGGGTCCTCGACATGGGACGGAGCATTACGGGGCTGGCCGTATTCCGCGACTACCGGGTCCTCGGCACGCAGTGTTTCGAGTGGGGCGGCTACCACCTGACGCGCGACCTCTCGGCGGGCTTGCACATATCATTCGAAGAAGCGGACGAACTGATCATGTCGTACGGTGTGTCGGATGACCTCGTGGCTTCCGCCGGCGCCGATGAGAAGGAGTCGGCGGCGCCCTCTGCCAACCCGGGCACCCCGATCAAGCTGAAGACAAATGTCCCCGGGGCGCCCAGCATTGTGACCCGCAACGAGGTCGAGATGATTATTTTCGAGCGGGCCAGGGAGCTGATGACGAAGGTGCGCCAGTACCTGCAGGCGCGCGGGCTGATCAAGAACCTGGTGTGCGGAATCGTACTGACGGGCGGGGCCAGCGAAATCAAAAACCACGTCGAACTCGCCAAGAGCGCACTCCAGGTGAGCGCCCGCAAAGGAATGCCCAACAAGCTCGAAATCGCCCCGGCGGCTGTTCGGACTGCGGCGTATTCGGCCGCGGTGGGAGTGGTGCAACACGCATTCGTGTATCGGGCGGCCGCGCGCAGCGGCCGGATCGACACCGACGGGCCCGGCGCGCCCATGTACCGCAGGGTCTGGAAAAGCGCCAAAAAATACTTCTGGTGGTAGTTTTGCTCGGATCCGTATGTAAGAAACGCGGCAAGATGCCGCGTCTACATTTGCAGCCAATGTAGAAGCCGCATCTTGCCGCTTTCCCTCTCGCTGCGTCGCATCAAGAAACCCATGGTGTTCACAGCAAAACCCCAGAATCGTGGAATGCCCTGCCATGACAGGCCAATCAAGAACTCGCCTCTTGGTGACAGAGCCTTACGTGCGGATTTTGGTCTTACGCCGGCGGTTTTAACTTCTGCCTGTCTTTTGATAGCATATGTCCTGGCGTTTCTAAGGGAAATCAACAAATGGAAGGACGTAAGCGATGAGAAAATATGGTTTGCTTTGCTTGGCGTTGGCGATGATGATGGCCATGTTTGCCGCATGCTCTAACCCGGAACCCGTGGCCAAGCCGGGTCCGCAGCCCAATACTGACCTGCCCAAACCAGCCCCCAAGGCCGCCCCGGCGCCCGCGGCCCCCGCTCCCGTAGCGGCCCCGGCGCCCGCCCCTGCTCCCGACGCGGCGGCTCAACCGCCTGCGGCTGGCGCCGGCACGCTGGTCGGCTCGACATGGAAGATCGGCGAGTTCACCGCCAATTTCAAAGACGCAACCACCGTCTCACTGAAAGGCGGGGCGCTGGCGTCTGTCGCGCCCGACGGGCTGGATGCCAAATACACGCTGGCCGACGGCAAGGTCGAACTCATCGCGATGGGCATGACCAAGACCGGCACATTCGACGGCACCAACCTGATCATCGACGGTACCACCGCTGTCAGACAGCAATAATCGCGAGACGATAAAGGGTCGAGCGAAAAACGGGGACTGGCTCGCGACGCCTCCGGCTTTTTGGAGGCGCTTTTTCGGCAGTTTGAAAAAAGCGTGCCTGTCCCGAATGGCACTACGAATGCCAGTAAGATAAGCCAGCCGCGTATGGAACCACAGTGGTTGGCTGGCTTTTCCCCATGCGGAAGGGATTCCCACGGCTTATTCGTCAATAACGCAGACCTAATGACACTCACAATGTAGGTCCGAATTCCGATTCGGACCGGACAGGACGCCATCGACAACCAAGACACCGGAGAAGGCTCACAATGTAGGTCCGAATTCCGATTCGGACCGGACCCCCCGCCAGTCCGGTCCCATTCAGAGATGGGACCTACAGCCACCGGCTTTGTGACGGTTAGCTTCAGCCGTGCTGCCACATCCTTATCTTAGCGCCATTCATAGGACAGAGACGAATGGCACTAACATAAGAGTGCCAAATAGTTCGCCGACGTGTCTTAGCCTGCTTCAGCAGGCTCCTCTTTGCACCTATCTTTAGATGGGGTGGTATTGGCCTCTATTCCCTTTCCAACAGCCCGCTTCAGCGGGACTTTACGATGGCTTCAGCCGTGCTGCCACATCCTTATCTTAGCGCCATTCGGGACAGGCACATTTTCAAACTGCTGAGAATGCGATTCCAAACGGCCGGAGGCGGAGTTACTCTCTGTTTTTCGCTATGAGGCGCCGTTCCTGCTAATTCTAATTCGCGTCAAAATGAGACTAACCGTGCTACAATATGGTCATGGCAAGACCAAGGCAAATCGACCACGAGCTGGTGCAGAAAGCTCAAACCGTTGTTGCGCAAGCTACGGATCTGCAAGAGTTGCGAGCGGCCCAGGCTGTTGTTTTTCCGGCTTTGCTTGGAACCACGCTGGAACAGACGGCATCCCTGCTCGGAGTGGGGCGAGCCACCGTGCCCCGGCTACAGGCGCGATTTCGCGAACGGTGCCGTACGGGGTGTCTTGTGCCGAGAGGGCATGGCGGGCGCCGGAACGTGCTGATGAGCGTCGAGGAAGAGCGGGCGTTCCTGGCACCCTGGGCGGAGCAGGCCGAGCGTGGCGGTGTGTTGGTTATTTCTGTTTTGCGGGCGGCTTTGGCGCAGCGATTGGGACGTCCCGTGGCCGCTTCGGTGGCATACCGGCTTCTGGCGCGGCATGGCTGGCGCAAGGTGGCACCGGACACTCGCCACCCAAAGAGCGATCCGCAAATCCAGGAGGACTGGAAAAAAAACTCCCCGAGACACTGGGTGCCTTGTTGATGCCGGAAGAAATGCGGGGGCGCACGGTTCGGTTGATGTTTCAGGACGAAGCGCGCTTTGGCCGCATGGTGCGCATTCGCAGATGCTGGTCGCCCGCGCCAGCCCGACCCACCGTTCCCAACGGTTACGAGCGCGAGTTCGTGTACGTGTACGGCGCGGTAAGCCCGCTTCAAGGCGAGATGGATTGGATGATCTGCCGGGAGATGAACACCGAGCGGATGAGCTGCAGCGCGGCTCACCCGGATGATTTCATCGTCATGGTGGTGGACGGGGCTAGTTCCCACAAGGCCAAGGATCTGCGGCGGCCAGAAAACATCCGTTTGGTCGCGCTGCCGCCCTATGCACCTGAACTTAACCCGCAAGAACATGTCTGGGACGTACTACGGGAAAAGGAGTTTCCCAATCGGGTATTCAACGAGATCTCCGCCGTGGTCCGCCAACTCGAACAGGGTCTGCCGCGAATGAGCGCGGACAGGGCCGGACTGCGCAGCCTTACGGCTTGGCCTTGGATTATTAGTCTCAACTTGAACGCGAATTAGAATAAGA